>CAZKIZ010000019.1:5029-16889 GCA_964552935.1 uncultured Rhodohalobacter sp.
ATGTCGAGTTGTGCCATGACTTCATCGGTAATATCAAATTCTCTCTGAATTTCTTCAGATACATAGAGAATAATAACATCTCCTCCGGAGGTCGTGGTATTCAGTACGTAGTCGAGACCTTTGTTGGCTGCTACGACATTTATCGACTCCTGAATTTGGTTCAGCAGAGGCGACATCAGTTGTGCACGCTGCTGCTGAAACTCTTGTTCAGCCCTGCTCTGCATCTGACGGAACTCTGCATCAAGTTCACTCAGTCGTTCTTCTTCATTTTGGCGTGCCTGCTCAGAAATTACACCAATCTTCTGCTGATAAAGCTCGATTTCGGTCTGAAGCTCCCGCTCTTTCTGAGATAGTTCAGTCTGCTTGCGCTCTGCGAAGTTTTGCAGTCTTTGCTGTACTGCTCTCATTTCAGGCATACGCTCAAGCACTGCCCTGGGGTCTACAAATCCAATCTTCATGTCCTGGGCCTGCACTGCTGCAGGTGCGGTCATGATACCGGTCATGGCGATAAGGGATGTGAAAAGAATAATTTTTGCTAATTTCATAATGCGTATCCTTCAGTATTAGTTTTGTGTAAGATGTTGAATAACTCGTTCGGTTATGTCGACTCCTCTGTCAGACATATAGTAAACTATTGGATCTCCGGTTCCCGACTGTTTGTTTATCACGTAATCGAGCCCCATTTCGCGTGCCACGGTTTCCATGGCTGCTTCAACCCTGTTTAACAAGGGAGTAAAAAGTTCGTTTTGCCTCTGTCGTATTTGATTTTGAATACGATTCTGAAGACTGCTTAGCTCCTCCTCGAGTTCCGAAAGGCGCTCTTCTTCAGCCTGTTGTTGCTGCTCAGACAGCTCGCCTGCCTCCACACGTTCCGTGTATTCGGTAAGCTCTTCAATCCAGCTTTGGTAGCGTTGCTGAAAGCGCTGCTCACGTTCCTGAACAAACTGCTGAAGCGTGGACTCTATCTCAGCCGTTTCGGGCAGTGAATCAAGTACATTATCAGGGCTCATTACACCTACGCTGAGCTGCGCACTGGCAAGCATCGGTATAAAAAGTATGAGAAGTAACAGCTTTATTTTTTTCATTGGCTTATGTAGTTATTTTTAAGCGCCGAAGTTACGGTTTATTTGTGTTAATTTCTTATCGTCGCAGGATCCATTCCCATCTCTAACATCACATCTTCTGTGATGTTCCACTCTTCACGTACAAATAGATAGCGGGTTTCCTGTGCACGGTCGAAAACAAAATCGAAGTTTTGTCTTCTGGCAACCACATTCAGTGCATCAAATATCTGTCGCTGAATGGGTTCCAGCAGTGATTCTTGTGTCGTAAAGTATTCACCCCGGGGTCCAAATTTGTCTTCAACCATTCGATCCCGCTGCTGCCTCATTGTCTCAATTTCGTTCAGCCGCTGCTGCCGGACTTCCTCGGTAAAGAGTATTTCCCGTGCTTCGAAATCCTGTTCAAGCTCTTCAATTTCCTGTTCAAGATCGCGAATTTCTTCACGCCACCCCTCACTCAACAGGTTCAGACGCTGCTCAATACCTGAGTATTCCGGCATGTTTTGCATGATCACATCCGTATCGATAAATCCGAGCTTCTGATCCTGTGCAGTTCCGTTGGAGACAGACACGATCAGAAGAAGCAGTATGACAGATATAAAACGTTTCATACTCTAAAATGGTGCACCAATGTTGAACAGAAATTCCCACTCACCGGGTCGCAATCCAGTATTGTTTTGTGTGTGTGGCGCTGTACCATCTAACCTATAGCCGTAACTCAGATCCACGAGTCCAAGTATGGGCAGGAAGATTCTCGCCCCGAAACCCGCTGCACGTTTTACATTAAAGGGATCAAACTGGGTCATGCCCTCAAACGTGTTACCCGCATCAGCGAACATGTATGGAATCAGCTGAATCTGTTCGGACCGCACGGCAGGATATCTCAATTCAAGAGAGTATTTGCTAAAGGCTCTACCACCGGTTTGTCGACGCAGATCGTCGATCGGTGAAATTTGCCCCCCGATACCGCCGGGGAAACCACGCATGTTAATATTGTCGTTGGTAAAGCTTTGCCGCTGCTGCAGTTCCGTACCACCCAGGTAGAATCGCTGGAAATTACTTCTGTTTGCTTCACTGAAGTATCCCATGTACCCGTAATCAACCGTAGATGAGAGCACCAGTCTTCCCACGATTGTAGCGTGGTGGTGGTATGACGTTTTAAGTTTATAGAACTGTGCAAAACTCGGAATTGGCAGCGCAATTTCACCCGATACGCTGAAACGGGATCCTGTGGAAGGTGATATTGGATTATCGGTTGAATTACGCTCCAGCACCTGCCGAACAGTTAAAAGATCGGCACGGCCATCTTCAAACACCTGACCAAAACTGGCTACATTAAAATGGTTGTAGGTAAGAATTGTTCTCTGCGAAAAGAAATCATCCGGCCACTGGAGCTGACGGCCTACGCTTACGCTGGCTGAGATAAGCTCATTACGCTGACCTGTCTGTTGCTGCGGCAGTTGTCCGAAAAATTGATTTCTTCGCTGATTAAAATTCAGCAGATCGTAAGACAGTGAAACCCCCAGAGAGGTGGGTCTGCCGCGAAGCCACGGTTCTGTAAAGCTGAAGTTATAGCTTTGAAAGCCACTCCCCGTTACCTGTATACCTAAAGAGAGACGCTGGCCATCGCCCGTAGGAATCGGATCCCAGCCGCCCCGTTCGAACATTCGCTGAACTGAAAAGTTATTAAAGTTTACTCTTGCCGCAAGAATAACACCAATCTGCCGGCCACCAAAACCTCCGGAAAATTCAAAGTTGTCAGAACCCTGAGTTTCATCAAGGCCATAAGAGATGTCAACAGTACGCTCTTCCCTGTTGGGCTGAAGATCAGGAGTGATTCCTTCGGGAGAAAAATATCCGAGCTGACCCAGCTCACGAATACTTCTTACAATGGCGGACCTGCTATACGTATTGCCGGGAATGGTACGCAGTGTACGCCGTACAACATCATCGTGAGTTTTAGTATTCCCTGAAAAGGATACATCGCGAATGGTTGCAATTTCATCCTCAATGATTTCAAAGTGGATATCAAGAGAATCTTCACCAACTACCCGTATGTCCTCGCGGGCCTGGAAGAACAAGTAGCCTATATTTTCGTGCAGACTCCGGATGTCGCCGTCATCCTGGCGGAAATTCAGATTTTGATCAAATTTGGTCTCATTGAATACATCGCCTTTTTCAAATCCGAGTGCCTGTGTAAGCCGCTCATCGGTATAAACCGTGTTTCCATCCCAGGTTATATTCCTCACTTTATACTGAGGCCCCTCTTCGATGGTGATATTGAAAAAGACACCCTCCTTACCGCGCCAGTCATCAACAAATACGGAATCTTCGATAATCCGGATGTCCCGGAAACCGTTTTCCCTGTAGAATCTTTGGAGATTTACAATTCCTTCCTGGTACTCTTCTTCGGTGTAAACGTGACGACGAAAGATTCTCCACCAGCGATCCTGCTTAATGGTGCCGAAACTTTTCCTCAGACGCCGATCACTAAACTCTTCATTGCCGATAAAATTGATTTCACGGACTTTTGTTCGCTCGCCCCTGTCGATTTGAAAAATGAGATCAATTCTGTTCGGATTAGACTCGTTCGGACGTTCGATGATCTCAATCTCAGTCCCCCAGTACCCCTCTTCGGAGTAGTATCGGCGAATCGTGTTCAATGCCTGCGAGCGCACTGAGCTTGTAACTGCAAGCCCTGAGATCAGGTTGAGACGCTCCCGCAAGTCACGCCGGTGTGATCGGCGAACGCCTTCAATTTCATAGCGCCCAAGCCGGGGCTGTTCCTGAACGGCGATCTCAATATTGACACCGCTGCCGGCCACCCTTTCGTAAAAAATCTGAACGTCGGAGAAAAGGCTTGTTCGATAAATTTGCTTTATCGCATTTGATATGTCCTCACCCGGAATGGTAATGGTCTCACCAACCCGCAATCCGCTGCTGCTTATGAGGTAGCTCTCGCGACCGGTTACCAGCCCGGAAACAGAAACTTCGCGGATATCGTACTGGCGGGGAACAAGATCTTCGGGGTTTTCAATCTGTATGCGGGTGGTATCTTGTGCATAACTAATTTGAAATGTTCCGAGTGAAATAAAAATGATCGCGATACTAAAACAGAGATGCTTAATTTTTGTCACCTTTTAGAACTTCCTTCAGCGGTTTATGAAATTATTTTATTTAATACAGATGCAGAAGCAGATTTTGAATATCCATTCTTCACCTTCCCATATCTACGATCACGTTGTTGATAGGATTTTATTGCCTCGTAGAGTTCATCTCTTCTAAAATCGGGCCAGTATGTCTCGGTAATGTAAAGCTCAGAGTAAGCGAGCTGCCAGAGCAAAAAGTTACTGATTCTGAATTCGCCGCTTGTCCGGATGATAAGATCCGGATCGGGCACTTCAGCTGTTGACAAATGTGAGCTTATCGTTTCATCATTAATGTCTTCGGGGTTCAGCTCCCCTCTTTTTACCTGTTCAGAGAGCCGTTTCACAGCTTCAGTGATATCCCATCGGCCTGAATAACTGAGTGCGAGACAGAGCTGAAGCCGATCGTTATCTTTTGTCAGTTCAGTTACTTCGCTAATTTGACGCTGGCACTTTTCGGGCAGTCTTTCGATCTGTCCGATCGTCACAAATTTTATATTATTCTCGTTAAGGCGCTGGGCCTCATTTTTCAGGGAAGATACGAGAATCTTCATCAGACCATTTATTTCTACACTTGGGCGTTTCCAGTTTTCAGTGGAAAAAGCGTACAGCGTGAGATGTTTCACGCCGAGCTGTGCGCACGACTCAGTAATATCACGAACAGAATCTACTCCCGCTTTGTGGCCGAAAATACGGATATTTCCTTTTGTCTGGGCCCAGCGTCCGTTACCGTCCATAATTATCGCTATATGGTCGGGAATTTTACCCGTTTCAGCGATCGAATTCTGCAGTTCCTTATCGGACTCAGTCTGAACGTTATTTGTAAGAGTGAATGGTTTCAAAGAGATCTTTTGATAATTTGTTCCAGCTCTACATATTAGAGCTATTATAGCCATTTTTCAAGAGCTAATTATGTATTCATTTCTTTTACGGAATGTTCCAGCTCCAGCATATCACAAACGGCCAGAGCTGCTTCCGCTCCCTTATTTCCTTTATCGATGCCGGCCCGCTCCATAGCCTGCTCAACATTGTCGGTCGTAAGCACACCAAACGAAACAGGTATTCCGTATCGTATATTTAAATCTGTAATACCGCGGTTCACTGCATCGCACACATAGTGAAAGTGGGGTGTGCCTCCCTTTATAACGGCCCCGATGGCTACAACTCCATCTACATTTAATTCATCAATACACATTTTACAGGCCAGTGGCAGCTCATAAGATCCGGGACAGCGGACTGTAAAAATCTGCTCTTCCGGAATCCCTTTTCCCCTCAGGGCTGCAACAGCACCGTCGAGCATATCGTCCGTCACAAATGAATTCCATTTTGCTGCCACAACGGCAATTTTTTTCTTATTCCAATCCATCTCAGTCAGGCTTTATTTAAAGTTGATCGCTGTCTTGCGGTTCGCTTCAGGGCTGCAACATGCTGGTTTCCGAGAGTCACAATCCCAAAATAGGGGTCGTAGTCATCGCGACGGGTTCCGTGAAAATCACTTCCACCGGTTATAAGATAACCGTTCTTTTCCGCCATTTTAGAAAAGTTTTTTTGTACGGGGTATGGATGGCTGGGATGTATGCACTCAATACCATCGATTCCCTCCGCCATAAGCTCGGTAATTTCATCCTGGGAGTAGAGCGGCCCGGGATGTGCAATGGACAAAACCCCGCCCGCTTTCTTAATCACCTTAATAGCATCGGATATCGTGCAGTATTCAGTATCGATTCCATCCAGTTTTTCAGATGAAAGGTAGCGAATAAATGCCTCCCCAACCGATCCCACCACTCCTTTACTGATAAGGACGGATGCAGCGTGAGGACGGCCAATGTTACTGAATCCCGCCTCTGCTTTTACCTCATCAAGTTCAATATCTACGCCCTGGGTTCTGAGGTGTTCCACAATTTTTGCCATCCTGCGGCGCCTTGCCCGGCTCTGCTGAAGCATAAGCAGATTCACATCTTCGTCATCCGGATCAAAGCAGTACCCAAGAAGGTGAACCTCTTTATCTTTCCAGCGTACCGACATCTCAACACCCGGAAGCAGCTCAATTTTATGATCGCTGTTCAGCTCTCTCGCTTTCTTAAACCCCTTAATGGAGTCGTGATCCGTAATGGCGATAGTCTTGAGTCCCTTATTAATCGCTTTCGTCAGAATCTCGCCCGGCTCGCAAGCACCGTCCGAGGCGTTCGTATGTATGTGAAGATCTGCTTTTCCCAATAAACTACGGGTTTAATATAGATTGATATCGTTCTCTGTTCTCCAGCAGTTCAACCGCCATTTGTACCGATCTGTCTGTACTCAGGCGCTGTTGAGCGCGCTGTTCAGCCGATCCGCTCTGTGCAGCCCACTCCTCTTTGAGGCGCTGCTCAATAAAATCGCGATTGCTCATAAGATCCTCTTCTTTTTTCCTCTCGATAGACCGTTTCAGCTCGCTGATCAATTCATCAGTCCTCTGTTCGTCGTAAAAATTATCGCTGCTGGCTATTAACCGGTCAAGGTGTTGATCTGCGCTGACTCTGTAATTGAAGTTCTGCTGCTCAAGGTACTGTTTAAACTCTTCGAACATCTGATCGGGCTGCTCGCCATTTCCATTTTCAGCCAGGTAATCGGCAACAAAAAAGAAAAACTTGTTGTTCTGAAGGAGAGCAACCCGAGCGCGTGAATCCTCATCTTCCTCAATCATAATATCCGGTTCAATTCCAAAACCGTCATAAACGGTACGGCCATTTTTCGTTGTGAAAGCACGTCGCAACGAATCGGGTATTTGACGCCCATCAACGCCATTCTCCAGGGCATAATCGACAGACTGAATACTTCGGCCGCTTGGGATATAATATTGTGAAATCGTAATTTTCAACGATGTGTTATATGAGAGCGGACGAACGGTCTGAACCAGCCCCTTACCGAAACTGGTTTGCCCAACGATAACGGCTCTGTCCAGATCCTGAAAAGCGCCTGCAACTACTTCTGATGCACTGGCGCTTCCGCGGTTCATCAGAACCACAATTGGCAAGTCATCAAACACAGCCGGTTCATCTGAAACAAATACACTGTTCTGACTCTCCATTCGGCCTTTGGTTTCCACAACCGTAACGCCGGGTTCAATAAACTTGTCCACGATCTCCACAGCTTCATTAAGCAGGCCGCCGGGATTATTCCTGAGGTCGAGGATGAGTCCGTTTAACCCATCGCCCTCTCTGTAAGAAAGAAGCTTCTCACGAATCTCTTCAGCGGATCTCTGCCCAAAACGGGTAAGCTGCAGATAAGCGAGCCGATCGCGGTCTTCAATGAGGCCTGCGTATTCAATATTCCTTACTTCGATCCGTTCACGAACGAGCTCAAAAACCAGCGGGTCTTCAATTCCGGTCCTCTTAACCGTGATTGTCACATCGGTACCCGCATCTCCTATTGTTAGCTGCTGAACCTCTTCAGGGCTCATTCCTTCAACCATCACTTCATTTACCGACACGATGACGTCGCCCGCTCTGACTCCGGCCCGCTCGGCAGGGTAGCCTTCCAGCGGGGCTATAACCACGATCTGATCGCCTCTGAAACCAGCATCAATACCTACACCGCCGTACGTTCCCTGCGAAATAATTTCCATCTGCTGCTGTTCACCCTCATCAATAAAAACGGTGTAGGGGTCTAATTCGCGAAGCATTGCGTCCAGTCCGGTACGCATCAGCTTTTCCGGGCTTACTTCACTTACATACAGAGTAGATACCTGCTTGTAGACATCGCTGAAGATGGTAAGCTGCTTTTTGATCTGAAAATAGAGGTCCCCCTGACGGACAAATGCCATCGATGAGACCAAAAAAATTCCGATTAGAAGAACGTATAGAAGCCCGGATTTTTTTTTAACCATTCCTAAACAGTAGTTTGAAAAATTGATCTGCCGGTGAATACCTAACTATAAAGACCACCAGCACGCAGCACCTCTTTTAAACGAAAGGAACTGGATTGTTATTACTCCGTATCCCCTAAACAGAATCGGCTCTGGAAATCAGCCGATCTTTTACCTCTGCAGAGTTCAACTGTATCCGGGTATTGCCAAGAATATTAAAAATTGATATCCGTTCCACAGGAAAGAACTTCATTAAACCTTAAAATAGTTTTCTAATTCGTCGGTATCGTGAGTGTCTGCCCGGCGTAAATTGTGGTTCCGTTTATATTATTATGCTGCTGTATTGCCGCAACAGAAACACCGTGACGCCTTGCAATACCCCCGAGTGTTTCATTTCTGCGAACCGTATAGCTGATGGAACCGTTGTTTGATGAGGAAGCCTCATCGAAACGAAGCGAGAAAATATTTTCTCCAGAACGCTGACGGCGCTCCAGCTCTTGTTTCTTTGAGAATGCAAGTTCATCAATCTGATTGTAGTAGGCGACCCTGTTACTTGGTACATGGACGGTAAGGCGCTGTCCTACGCGAATTGTATTTGAAATTCCGTTCCAGGCTCTCAGCTGCCACGCTCTTACATCATACCATTCGGCAATATGGCCAATAGTGTCACCGCTTTTAACGGTATAGGTAACGGGTGATGTATTGGGCGGAGCCTGTACCTGGGTCTGTGTGTTTGATGTTCTGGAAGCCGTTCGGCCCGGCTGATTGGAAGGTCTGTCAGCCGACATCTGCTCCATTGAACCCGGGGCAATAGGCACTACAATACGCTGACCGGGGTGGATGATGTTGCTCAGGCCTTCGTTTGTCTCGTAAAGAGAGCGAACTGATGTTCCGTATCGCCGGGCTATAAAACCAAGCGTTTCACCGCTGCTTACCGTATGCATGGCAATTTCCTGTGCACGATCTTCTTTCGGTATATCCTGGTAGGCCAGCATAAATTGTTCTTTGGTTCCTACCGGCAGCTTCAGCGGGTACGAATCGCCCGGAGGGGTTGCCCATCGCAGCAGTTCAGGGTTGTAGTTTTTAAGTTCACTTGTGGTGATACCTGCCGCTTCTGCAAGTTTGTCGAGCGGCATCAATCCATCCACATTAGCTACTTCATAGGTGTAGCGCTCACCCCCATAACTGCGCTGAAAGCCAAACTCTTCGGGGTTCATTGAAATCATTGTTGCGGCAATAAAACCCGGTACATATCCCCTGGTTTCACGCGGCAGGTAAGGAAACGCCACCCAGTAATCTTTAACACCGCCGCCGTTGCGTATCGCCCGGTTTAGCCCTCTTGGGCTGATGTTATAGCCGGCAAGCGCAAGGTGCCAGTCGCCCCAAATATCGTGCAGATCGTTCAGGTGGCGCGCAGCTGCCCTTGTTGATTTTACGGGATCGCGCCGTTCATCAATCCACCAGTTCACCTCAAGCCCGTACATGGCGCCGGTTGCCCTTATGAACTGCCAGAGGCCTACTGCTGAAGCCCAGCTTCGTGCTGTCGGCACAAGGCCACTCTCAATCATTGAGAGATGGATCAGCTCTTTCGGAGCTCCCTCCTCTTCAAAAATCTCAAGCATCATGGGAAAGTAGTATTCAGAGCGTTCCAGCCACCGCTCCATAACTTCTGGACGGCGAAGTGTGTAATACATGAGGTGACGGTTTACGTGCTGATTTTGAACCAGCGGCACACTCGTTCTGTTGAATGTGAGATTGTCGGGAAGATTGTAACCTTCCGCAATCCATTCGTCTTTCTCTGAAAAAAGTTCATCCTGTATCGCAAAAATATCGCCTTCAACATCGTTCATTGGTTCAGAAATGGCGTAAAACTCCCGGTACTCTGCCATCACACTTCTGTAGAGTGCTGAAAATCTCTGATTATTTTGAATTTCAGGGAAATCATCCATCAGCGCCTGTATAGCCGCAAACGCATCATTAATATGAATTTCAGCCTGCACAAGGTCGTCCTGAATTTGCGCATCTATTGCAAGAACGTGAATTCTGTACACGTCAGAAATCCTCGTCATAGTCTCTTTTTCAAGTCCATCCAGTTCGCGGGTCTCTTCGGTTGCAACACGGTCTTCACCGATGGTCAGCAGAGGGTTTGAGTATGGAATCAGCTTTTTTGGAATCTGGTTTTCAGATTCTCCGGTCGCTGACTGCTGTGCTGTGGCTGTATATCCCCACAGCAAAATGAACGAAAGAAGAGTAAATAATTTCATAGGTCGTATCTGTAAAAGGATTTAATGGAGGCAACACAATTCATAAAAAATAATCAACATAATCTAAGGAAAACGTAATATACTTTTCAATATATCTGACTATTTGCTCAATTCATGAGTAGTCCAGTTTTGAACGAGCGGCTGGCGTCTACCGGTACCGAACGCTTTGGATGTTAATTTCATTATCGGCGCCGACTGAAATCTTTTAAACTCCTGGCGATCTATCAGTGAAATAATTGAACGAATCGTTTCCTCATCTATACCGCTTTCCGCAATATCGCCTACACTTCGCTGCAGTTCAATATACTGATATAAAATTGAATCCAAGGTATCGTAGTCCGGAAGACTGTCACTATCTTTTTGATCCGGCCTTAGTTCAGCACTGGGCGGCTTATTTATGATAGAATTTGGAATCACTTCTGATTTAAAGTGCGATCGGTTCATCCAGGCTGCAAGCTTGTAGACTTCGGTTTTATAGAGATCACCAATCGGTGCAATTGCCCCGTTCATATCGCCATAAAGAGTGGCGTATCCCACGGCGTACTCCGATTTGTTACCGGTGGCCAGCAGAAAGGCGTTAAATTTGTTGGAGTAGGTCATCAGTAACGCCCCGCGGATACGGCTCTGCAGATTTTCTTCCGCCACTCCAAAGGGCAGATCACCAAACAGCGGCTCCAGTGAAGAGTTAAAACTTTTATAAATGGATTTGATCGGAATTTCATGAAGCTCAATCCCCAGGTTATCAGCTAGTTTTTGAGAATCCGTAACACTCCCTTCACTCGAAAATTCACTTGGCAATGTGATGGCGGTCACGTTGCCCGCACCCAGTGCCTCCGCCGCCAGTGCAGCTACAAGCGCCGAATCGATGCCCCCACTCAGGCCAAGCACCACCTTGTCCGTTACGCCTGTTTTCTGCATATAGTCGGTGATTCCGAGTTTAATCGCTTCAAAGTGGCGCTCCTCGGCTTTTTCGGGATACCATCCAGTGCTTGTCTTGCCAGACAGGATCTCTTTTTCAGGATCATACTCCACATCCAGAAACGAGGGTGAAAACGCAACCGAAGAAGCATAAACAGATCCATCACTATTGAGCGCCATAGAATCGCCTTCGAAAATAATTTCTGTATGGGCACCAACCTGGTTGCAGTATAGTACCGGGCACTTTAATTCCCTGGCGTGCTTGCCCAGCATATGCATTCTGTTCTCGTGCTTACTTACAGTGTAAGGCGAAGCAGAAATATTGATAATCACTTTCGCTCCGTCATTTCGCAAAATGGAGGCCGGATCTGTCTCGTAAGTATGGTATTGAACCTCATTTTCGTTGTACCATATATCTTCACAGATCGTCACACCGAGCTTCAGCCCGTCCAGCTCCATGCATTTGAACTCCCTGTTCGGCTCAAAATATCGCAGATCATCAAACACATCATAGGTTGGCAGCAGAGCTTTATGCGTGTTGCCCACTCTTTGTCCGTTTCTTGCCAAAATCGCGGAGTTGCACATTTTACGCCCGGTATCTGCCGGATTTGTCGTGAGACTCCCGAA
>CAZKIZ010000019.1:16899-19021 GCA_964552935.1 uncultured Rhodohalobacter sp.
TAGATTCAACCAGTTCGCGGTTCATCTCGAAAACAGCTTCTCTGAAGACGGGTCTTTCAAGCAGATCCTGAACCGGGTAGCCGGTCACTACCATTTCAGGTAAAATCAGCAGATCCACGCCGGCCTTTTCAGCGTTTCTCAGCGCTGATAAAATCAGCTCTTTATTCCCGCTCAAATCTCCTATTGTGGGGTTCAATTGATGCAGACGGATATTCATTACTGACGGTCCCTTTCAAATACCCGTTCACCTGCCATCCAGGTCTGGATCACCTCGGTTTGCCAGATTTCTGACGCATCGACTTCAAAAAAGTCGCGATCTACAAGAATAAAATCCGCTTTCTTTCCTTCTTCCAGTGACCCGATTACGTCCTCCTGGTGGGCTGCGAAGGCCGCGTCAATTGTAAATATCTGCAGCGCCTCAATTCTGCTCAGTGCCTGTTCACTGTACCAGCCTCCGGGCGGCATCCCTTCATGATCTTTTCGCGTTACCGCTGAATAAAGGCCATAAAACGGATTCACATTTTCTACCGGAAAATCAGAACCGCCCGCAATAACCGTTCCCTGGTTCAGAAAGGTCTGCCAGGCGTACGCTCCCTCAATGCGGTGTGACCCCACACGATCTTCCGCCATGTTCATATCACTGGTAGCGTGTGTGGGCTGCATGGATGCCACAAGCTCAAGGTCAACAAACCGCGGAATATCTTCCGGTGCTACAACCTGCGCATGCTCAATTCTGTGGCGCATATCCGCTTGATCCCCCAGCTGCTCATTCACATATTGAAATCCATCCAGGACCTGTCGGTTGGCTGCATCACCAATGGCGTGGATATTCATCTGGTATCCGTTTTCTGCTCCGCGCAGCAGCATTTCATTCATCTCATCCTGATCGTAAAAAAGCAGTCCGGTGTTTTCGGGCTCATCGCTATACTCTTCCAGCATAGCGGCTCCCCGGCTTCCCAACGCACCGTCTGACGATATTTTCACACTTCGCAGCGATAGTTTGTGGTCTGCATACTGCTCAATAGGACCATTTTCTGAAAGAATATCAAACTCATTCCCCATGCCGGCTACCATGGCATAAATGCGCGTCTTTAGTGTACCGCTGTCGGCAAATTCTTTATAAAGATCCCAAGTGAAGGAGTCGGTTCGTGCATCGTGTACGGATGTAATGCCATGCTCCGCCATTGTTTCAAGCGCCTGGGTTAACGCCTGCCGATAGTCTTCTTCTGTTCGATCCGGGATATTTTCTGAGATGTAGCGCATTGTAGCGTCTATAAATACCCCCGTGGCATCCCCTCGCGTATCCCTGATAACTCGGCCGCCCTGAACATCGGGAGTTTCACGGCTGATTCCGGAGAGCTCCATCGCACGAGTATTTCCCCAGCCGGCGTGTCCGTCAACACGGGTGAGCCATACGGGACGGTCAGACACCACTTCATCAATGTCTGATGCCGTTGGAAACTCATTATCTTCCCAAAGCTCCTGGTTCCAGCCCCGGCCCCGAATCCACTCCAGGTCCGGATTCGCATCTGCATGTTCCGCTATTTTCTCTAGTGTTTCATCCAGTGACCGAAGCCCCGAAACATCCACATCCATCTCCTGGAATCCGAGCCCCATCACGTGGGCGTGGGCGTCGATCAGCCCGGGCAGCAGAGTCAGGCCTTCGCCATCAATCTGCTCGAACGTTTCATAAAGCTGGGTAATGTCTGATGATGTGCCAGTTTCGAGTACAACATCTCCGCTAAAAGCGATCGCCTCAAAGCGGTGAAGTTCATTTCCGGAAAGAGTGTAGCCGCTTACATTATATATTACGGTACCTTCGTCTGCGTCAGAAGATGAGCAGGAGACGAATAGAAATAGAGAAGAAAGTGTTATCAGTAATAAAGATAGTCGCTGAATCATGCTTAAGATAATGTGGTCGATATTTAATTTGTGCCAATATAAGAAATCATCTTATGCAAAAAGAGTTCGGTTCTCCATTCATTCTGCAAAATGTTTACCGCTGACCTTAAGTGTAGCATATATGCTCAAAAGCCTCTTGATGACTCCATTATGCCAGCCTAATGGAATAGGTTAACCTATCTCAAATAATTATTCAGGAAGGGTTTTCAGGGTGCGAACT
>CAZKIZ010000020.1:0-18535 GCA_964552935.1 uncultured Rhodohalobacter sp.
TCCTTTCACCAATAGGGAGCCACCACCATAATTCATTTTCTGATCCGCTTTATCTACAAAAGGCCCGTTGATATTTTCAGATCGTCCAACCACAACTTTATACGTACTGTCTGCGCCCCGGCAGCATCGGTCCCATGATACAAACAGGTAATAATAACCATCCCGCTTAAAAATAAAGGGAGCCTCAATCGCTCCGCTCTCCGACTGACGGTTTAGCTCAAAAATTGCGCTGGGATAGAGCTCTTCGTAATCCAGCTCAGGATTAGCTGAATCTCCGGCATCCCGTTCATCCAGTTTCCAGTATCGGTGCCGCTGAGCAATGGTATACCATTCGTTACCGGCAGGAGTGATCGCTACAGTTTTGAGGTCGTTCTGCAGCTGAACCTGTTTGATACCCAGCCAGTGAGACCCGAAAGATAGCCAGGGCGTACCTTCATCGTCGAAGGCGAGCGTTGCGTCAATGGCGTTCCACATATCTCTGCCGGGAACAGATTCCACCACGATTCCGTGATCAACCCACTCATAATTGGGATCATCAGGATGGAGGGTTTCATTTGTTACTACACCGATAGCTGAATTATTCCGTCCAAACGAGGAGACAGAGTAGTAAACGTAATAAGTACCCTCATGGTAAGAGACGCTGGGCGCCCAGATATGATTTTCAAATCCCGGCACCACGGCTTCGGTCCATTCGGGGGCTTCCTCAAAAATGGGGTCCAGCCGTTCCCAGTTCTCCATGTCATCGGAACGCCAGTTGGTGATTCCTGTACCGGTATTAAACATATAATAGGTGTCATCTTGTTTAATCATGGATGGATCATGTACAATAACATCAACATGGTGATTTGATCTTTGAGATTGCTCTTCAGGAGCTACAGACGCTGAATGGCAGCTAAGGAGTATCAGGGAGATCAGCAAAATTGGAGAGAAGAGTTTTATTGCTTTATTCCCGTAGTTAATCAGTGTCTTGTAACAGAAAAAATAAGGAGAATCTGTCATGCTATTTGAGTTCTTTGGATGTTTAAACCGGGTTATCATGGCACATTTAGTCAATGTTGGTAGAAGAAACCTGAGCATAGCCGCAAAACATATGTAGCGTGAAAAAGTAATCGGTGGCTATCCCGGATAATTCACAACTTTGATTGTCGGATTAATTAATGGGTTGATAATATTCATCTTATAGATAAAGGTAGGGCTCAATTTTTGAGCTGTTAGAATGTGGTGTGAAATTTTCCCGTGAACTGCCTTTGCTTGTCGAACTCTTAGCGTAGTATAGCCTCGCTCACCAAAAAAAATCGCCGGGCGTAAAAAAATGAAGTTTGTATCTATTCTGATGTATATATGAGTTTAAAGTTGGGGCTTAATTAAGTGTTAATGTTACAATTAAATATCTAAAATAGAACCGATTTACAAATCGATTTTGGTAAAAAAATAAAAAATATAGAGGAATTAATTGATGATCGTGAGACGAAAGGTGATGGGGATAATGATAAAAGATCTGTGGAAGTAAGGGAATCTATCAATTTCGAAAATATTTTCAGTCTAAATCGTGCCCCGAGCCAGAGGGTATTTGTTAAAATATGTTTTAGCGAATAATATTCAGGTTTGTACCATACCTGTCATTTATGCGCACAAATGAATATCTGTGTTGGTTCAATTGCGATTCAGTCCGCCAGGCATAGATTGAATTTTATGAAATATTAACAAAAGTTACGGTCGAAATACCTTCCCTGAGTAAGCTCAGGTAAATAGGTATTAGCTAAGTAATAATTAAAGATTTAAGACCCCGCCGGCAACGCACCTATGATATTAGAAGCTGTCTAAATCTGGGTTGAGATACTCAGATTTTGATTCATCTCCCCAAAAAAAAGTGTAAAGATAACACGTTATTAATTCCACTAAAAAATTAGTAAATCGTGAAATAGTGCATTTCAACTGAATTGAGCAAGATTCGTGTTCTGGTTTCTTGTAAAAAAATATTTTTCAAGACAATAATAAAATTCCATTGTTTTTTAAATGTAATTTTGACACTATTAGATTAATTCATGAAAGCGCTTCTTCAGTCAGGCATAACCGGGGTGGAAATCCACTGTAATAAATGGTCCGCATGAAGAGGTGTTTTAAATAAAAAACAATCACAAACCCTACCATACATGAAACATAAATTACTATACAAAACAATCATGAAGGTGTTGATGGTAGTTCCGCTGCTGTTCTTGTGGACAGATGGAATTGCCCAGCACGAGGTTTCCGGAACTGTTATTGATGCGAATACCCAGGAGCTCTTGCCGGGGGTAAGTATCCTCATTCAGGGAACTCAGCAAGGAACATCAACCAATATTGATGGCGCGTTTGAACTTACAACCGCAGATGACCAGGCAACACTTGTTTTTACCTACATCGGCTATGTGCGGCAGGAAGTTGCACTCGAGGGCCGCAGCGAAATCCGGGTTGAGTTGGAGCCAAGCATTCTGACAGGTGACGATGTTGTAGTGGTTGGGTACGGTGTTCAGAGAAGGGAGAGTTTAACGGGGTCCATTGCATCTGTCTCGACTGATGATATGGCAAGAATTCCGGTTCCAACCGTTACTCACGCCCTTCAGGGAATGGCTCCGGGTCTTCAGCTGCTTGATGGCGGCGATCGTCCAGGGCGGAATCAGCTTAACTTATTGATACGTGGGCAGGGTACACTTGGCCGTGGTGACCCGGGGAGTGCAGCTGCATCAAGACCGCTGGTGATGATAGATGGTATTGAAGGAAATCTTGCAAACGTTGATATTAACGACGTTGAGAGAATTTCTGTGCTGAAGGACGCCTCATCAGCTGCAATTTACGGCTCGCGCGCTGCAAACGGGGTAATTCTTGTAACGACGAAACGCGGTTCGGCACAGGGCAGATTAAATGTTAGCTATAATGGTTATACGGGGATTCAGAATATAACTGCATGGCCTAACCAGGTAGATACTGAAACACACATGCGGCTCGCCAATATTGCGCGATCGAATTTTCTGAATTGGTGTCTCGACGGTCGCGACCCAAATGCGCAGACGGAAGCGGCTTGCTACGATAATCCGGGCTATGCACCGCGCTATTCCGAGGAATATATCCAGAACACACTCGCCGGTACAGACCCTGACGCCTTTCCGGATAATGACTGGGTAGACGCCATGTTTAGTCCTGCACCTATTCAGGATCATACACTGCGTATTTCCGGCGGAAACGAAGTAGCGCGTTATTCACTCTCTCTGAACCATATGAGGGAAGATGGAATGATGGCGAACACCGGTCATAACCGTTCTGGTGTACGTCTTAACACCGATTTCCAGTTGTCAGATCAGATTTCAGGTGGTTTAGATTTGTCAGCTAATCGCCGCTTTGATACGATTCCGGCCGAAAACTGGGCGTCAACATTTTTCCTTATTCACGATACACCTCCCACACGCAGAACTCGTTTTTCTGACGGTACCTACGGACTGAACCTTTTCGGGCGAAGTCCACTCGCTTATGCTGAAGTAAGCGGTAGTGAGGACCGGGTATTCTGGAATGGAGTTGTTACGGGTAAGCTAAATTATGACATTATACCGGATTGGGTTGAGATTCAAACACTGGCTTCATTTGATTACGGTAGCATGGACTGGCAACGGTTTCGTACCGATCCAAACCTGATCGACAATTATCCTTCTAACGGCCATAATTGGGGCCCCAGTTTTGGTGAAAACAGGTCCAATAGCAGTCGTCAAATAACACTTCGTGCGCTCGCTAATTACGGTCAGACGTTTGATGGTATACATGAGATATCGGGTGTTCTTGGCTACGAGCAGATCACCAACAACTTCGAGGAATTTCGCGCATGGCGGGATCAGTTCTACAACAACGAACTGCAGCAGCTAAATCTTGGTAACTCATCAAACGCTTCAAACATGGGCTTTGGAAATGAGTGGGCACTGCAATCAGCGTTTACAAGATTCAACTACACGCTTCTGGATCGCTATATGTTTGAGTTTAACGCCCGTTACGACGGTTCAAGCCGTTTTGCTGAAGGGAACAGGTATGGGTTTTTCCCATCATTCTCTCTTGGATGGCGGCTGTCTGAGGAGTCTTTCTTTAATGTTGGATGGGTTGATGAATTGAAATTCAGAGGATCATGGGGGCAGCTGGGGAACCAGGATGTGCCGCTCTATTCCTATTTCTCTTCTATCAATCTCAACGTACCGTACTATCTGGGTAACTCAGCAGGAACACAGGCTACAGGCGGTGCGGCAACCAATCTTGTTAATGAAGACCTTTCCTGGGAAACCACTACCGTTATAAATTTTGGAGTGGATGCATCATTTTTGAATGATCGACTATCATTTACGGGTGAGGTTTATAACCGGCGAACGGAAGACATTCTTCTTCAGGTACCCGTTCCCGATATGGTTGGGCTTGGTGCTCCATTTCAGAATGCCGGAGTTGTACAGAACAGGGGATGGGAACTGGCCCTCGGCTGGCAGGATAATATTGGCGACGTAAGCTACGGAGTCAGCTTTAATCTTTCTGATAATAAGAATGAGGTACTTGACCTCTTTGGCACCGGCCCGTATATACTGGGCGGTGGCCTTGGCGGTAATGTTGTTCAGGTTGGTTCGCCGATCGGTGCGTGGTACGGGTTAGAGGCTACCGGCTTGTTCAACTCGTACGAACAGATTGACGGTCATGCGCAGGTTGCCGGCTGGACAACACGTCTGGGCGACATCATTTATAAAGATCAGAACGGTGATGGAATCATTAACGAAGAAGATCGGGTAGTAATTGGAGATCCAACTCCGCGCTACATTTATGGTGTAAATCTGAATATGGGCTGGAAAAACTTTGATATGAGTGCGTTCATTCAGGGTGTTGGAAAGCGGGATCAATATTTGGGACTTGGGTTTGCCCAGGGGCCGGTTTGGGAGAATTTTACATCAGAGTGGCATAATGACCACTGGACACCTGATAATCCGAATGCGCGTCATCCTGCATATTACTCCAATTACAACAGGAATTACTACACTACAAACTCCTGGTGGATTCTGGATGGAAGCTTCATGAAGCTGCGTAATCTTCAGTTTGGCTATACCTTACCACAGACACTCGTCAGCCGGTTAGGTATTCAAAGCACACGGTTTTATGTGACAGGGAAAAACCTGTGGACGCGCCACAATCTGGGTCTCGATCTGGATCCTGAATATCCCTGGACAGTGGGTGATTACTATCCTCAGACCAGGGTCATCAGCTTAGGTGCCAACATTAGCTTCTAAATGCCCAAGACTATGAATAAAAATATATCAAAGATTATGAATAGAATGATGAAAAAAACCGTGACGATACTGCTTTCGGGCATATTGATCATCGGTATGACAGTTGGATTCTCAGGATGTTCGGACGAACTGCTTACAACAGTACCAACGGACAGAGTTTCTTCAGGAACGTTTTGGACCACCGAACGCGATTTCAATACAGCGCTGAACGGCGCCTACGAACGTATGGTAGGAGTGGGAATAAACAACATGTATTTCGATGGAACCACAGACATTGGCTACTCACACGCCGACTGGATGCGCCAGCATGAGTATGTGATGGGGCGGGCAAACGCTCTTTCCGGATGGTCTGCAGGATTCTGGGATCGAAACTACACAGGAATTACTCGCTCAAACGAAATCCTTATGCGGCTGGATATTGTGGAAGATGGTGTTCTGACACCAGAGTCCGCAAATCGGATCCGCGGGCAGGCACTCTTTCTCCGAGGTTACTACTATCATCAACTGTTATGGATGTTTGGTGAGGTTCCCGTTTTTACAAGCGTACCTACTGTAGCTGAAGCCCGTGAGGTGAGCCGATCTTCGCGTGAAGAGGTATATTCAAGGATAACTTCAGATCTCTCTGAAGCCGCTACGTTGCTGCCGGTTTCCTGGTCTTCCGGGCAATATGGCCGCGCCACGCAGGGAGTTGCAATGGGATATCACGCTCGTACAGCCCTGTATGAAGCCGGCTGGAAGAAATATCACGAGGGTAATACAACCCGTGCCAACGAGCTGTTCAATACGGCAGTAGATATGGCACAGGCTGTTATGAACCTCAATGAATACAGCCTCCATCCTGATTTCCGTGAGCTTTTCACCTATGGAGGAGAGCAAAGCAGCGAGGTAATCTTCGACTATCAAAAAGTCTCGGGGCAAAATGGATGGAGCGCATGGCAATCATTTGCCCCCAGCTCTATGGGAAGTTTTGTCGATGTTTCACCCACACGTGAACTGGTTGACCGATATCCAATGATAGATGGTTTGCCTATAAGCGAATCTCCGCTGTATGATCCGGCAGCACCACGTATAACCTACGATTCCGATGGCACACCTGTAGTTGAAACACTGGGAAAGTATGCTGATCGTGATCCCCGGCTGTACGGAACAGTATTATTCCCCGGCGGTGAGTTTAACGGAGCTATTTATAACCCTTATCCGGCCTGCAGCGATGGAGCGCCGGAAGGCTACTGCAGCCCTACATCGGACCGAATTCTGATCACAGATTTCAACAATACCTACACGGGTTATACAGCCATGAAGTATGTAGATCCGCAGGATCAGGCATCACCTACGAACAGCGGTTTGAACCTCATCAAAATGCGTTACGCGGATATTCTGCTAATGTATGCAGAGGCGAAAGCTGAACTAAATGAACTGGATGGCTCTGTGAATGATGCTCTTGTGGAAATTCGTGACCGTGTTGGCGTGCCAATGCCAAACGATATCACCGCAATGACACAGGCTGAGGCGATTGACTTTATCCGTAATGAACGGACGATTGAACTTGCTTGGGAGGGCCTGCACCTGGCGGATATTCGCAGATGGGGAACCGCTCAAAGCGTGCTGAACGGTAGCACGCACGGTATTGACGTCGCAAGGTCTGATGGTAGCTTTTCACCTCTTCCGGGCATTCATGCACGGTCGTTTACAGCTCCCCGCGACTATGTGTGGCCCATTCCGGCTGGCGAACGTGATCTGAACCCAAATTTAGGGCAGAATCCCGGATACTAAACAAAACGCATTGAATTAGATGTTGAATAAGGAGAGGGTAAAATTGAACATTTTGCCCTCTTTTTTTTGGTTTCAATTATAATGTTCAAAAATTTTTTCAAACATGGATCAAGGCTAAGAATATTAAAATATTGAGTAGAGAAAATAACTGACATCATTTGGCGATAATAAGCACCCCTCTATTAAACTTTTACAGCCGGTTCTGCTAACTATTTGTGACTGCGTGAAATATTAGTTAAGGTCTGTTACTCAATTGTTTAACATAAAACAGAAGCCATAATGAAGAAATTATTATTCAGTTTAGGAACAGGAATCTTAATATGTATGATAGCGCTATCTGCGCAAGCTCAATCCCATAATGTACTCTATGTAACCGGAGGCGGATACCACGACTATGAGGCTCAGGAGGAGTTTTTGAGAAATGCGTTATCCGACCGAATGGATATTTCGTGGGAAACGGATTTTACAGCCGGGGAGGATCGGATTGATTATATGATTGAGCGGTTTAATGACCCGAACTGGATAGATGGTTACGATGCCGTAATTTATAACATGTGTTTTGCCGAAGTAACGGATAACGAATACATTGAGCGCATTACGCAAGCACATTACGATTCAGGAGCCGCAGCGGTTGTTCTGCACTGTGCAATGCACACCTTCAGAGATGCTGAAACAAAAGAGTGGGATCGCCTGATCGGGCTGGAAACCTACTACCACGAAAGGCAGCAGCGATCTTTCAAAATTGAGCCGATTAACCGATACCACAGGGTGATGAATGATTTCCCCGAAGTTGCGTGGGTTCAACCGGTTGATGAACTCTATATCGTCTCTCACACCTACGATAACCTGATTCCACTAACGGAAGCCTGGGGTCCGGAAACCGGGGAGTGGCATCCGGTAATGTGGCTCAATACCTACGGAAATGCCCGGGTAGTGGGTATCGCTGCCGGTCATAACACCGGCGTAATGGAAGATGAAGTTTTTCTCGATTTCCTGGTCAATGGACTCGAGTGGGCGCTGGATTAGCGTGAAATCGATGCCTGATTACCTGAGTTCGATTAATGATTTGAAAGCTCAACACTGTCATGCCGTGCTTAGACACGGCATCTCCAAACATTGAAAAAGATGGGAGATTCCGGCTCTAAGGCCGGAATGACGAAAACCCAAAATTAATCCTATACAAATGATTAGGGCTTGAAAATACACTGTAGGCTAATAAGATTCATAAGTCCATAGTCAGACGAATCAGGTAACGGCAAATGCTTTTGCGAATAGTATTGAGACAGGAAGCAGCAATAGTACGGCCAGGCCTACCGCTATACCAGCAAAACCGGCGGCTACTGCACTATTCAAAATTATAAGCGATAGCACTCCTCTCTTCACAGCTTTTTTGATCAGATCCGGAACCGGCTGTTTTGCAGCCTTCATAAAGGCCGGGATCACCATGAAAGCAAAAAAGAGGACAAAGGGCAGCGTAGCAAAAAGAGAATAGGAGGGCAGGAGTGAAAGAATCAGCAGGGCAGCTGAAATGGAAACTACAATCGATGCTGCGATGATACCTGAGATTTTTGAGCCGCCCTTCACCTCACCCTGGCTTATCAGGGTGATGGAGCCTATGTAGGCAAGCGGCAAAAGTGCAAGCGGCCAAAGTGTTTCCAGTGATGCCGGGAATAGCGCTGCGCCGAGGAGCAGATTACCGCCCCTGCAGCTCCCCATAAAGAGCGGGCCTGACAGGGTTGAGTGCTTCGCTTTTGCATCGTAGTAGAGTGCACAGACAGATATAAAAACGGAAAGCACACCTGCTGTTTGATTGACCATGAACGCAGAGAATATTCCCAGCAGCAGAAGCAGTCCTCCAAGCATTCCGGCATAGGCTTTTGTGACTCTTCCGCTCGGAATGGCACGCTCCGGTCTCTCTTTAGCATCCAGCGATGCGTCGAAGAAATCGTTAAACACAATTCCGCCGCCGTAGAGTCCAAACGTTGCGAGCAGAAGCCAGTAAATCTGGCTTTGTATGAGTGTCGCTACGGGGTCTGCTACCATCAAAATACCGGTTGCGGCTGCCGCTCCGGCAACGATATCGGCAAATGCTGTCACGATATTGGCAGGGCGGATCAGTTCGAGCGTTGCCCGGGTTTTAACGGATAATATACCCGGGTTTCCATGGTCATTTGTTGGCAAAATTGTTCTCTTCTTACATGATTAAATCGAAAATACTGAAAATGGACTTTGCATAACTGCCCGTCTGCACGCTGCATGTGCGGGCTGACGGGTTAGGGACACCCATCAGCCGGCACCGCAGGGATGCCGATTGTACAAAACTCCCAAAGGGACAGGCAGCCGACAGATGGGTATTTAAAAGCCCTCTGAAAATGGGCTTTGCTTTTAAAGCTTTATGAAAAGAGCAGTTATTTAATGATGATGTCTTCATCTGAAGAACCTTCGCCCTCCACAAACGGTTCAAACCCGCCGCGCAGAACAGTGTTTCCGCTGAACGTTTCTCGCTGATCAATTTTTGGACGGTTCAGCCAATCTTTCTCGTTAAACTGTCCGCTCTGTCCGTATGCAGTAAGCGCATTTTGGTAGCACACCTTTTTCACATCCTCTTTCGATATTCCCCGCTGCAGCATCAGTTTTGCTGTTTTAGGAACTCCCAGCGGGTCGCTGTGTCCCCAGTCTGCAGCGCTGTCGATAAAAATCCGTTTAGTCCCATATTTTTTTACGATATCAACCATTCGTTCATTCCCCATTTTAGTTCCGGGGTAGATGGTAAAGGCAGTCCAGTATCCGCGATCGAGCACGGCTTCAACCGTCTCTTCATTGTTGTGATCGATGATCACTTTCGAAGGATCCAGCCCGTGTTCTTCACATACATCCATACTTCTGAGTGTTCCTTCTTTTTTATTTCGATGGGGTGTGTGAACCAGTACCAGCATATCCATTTTTTTGGCCAGATCAAGCTGCAGGTGGAAATACTTTTCTTCCAGGTCTGTCATATCATCATAGCCGATTTCGCCTATCGCCACAACTCCCTCTTTACTTGCATAGCGGGGAATCAGCTCCATCGTTTTTTCTGCAAGTTCTTCGTTGTTCGACTCTTTTGCGTTCAGGCCAATTGTACAGTAGTGCTGAATGCCGAACTGACTGGCTCTGAAACGCTCCCACCCAACAATCATGCTAAAATAGTCGAGCATTGAACCGGGATTTGTCCGGGGCTGGCCGATCCAGAATGCCGGTTCAATCACCGCAACCACACCAGCGTTATACATCGCCCTGTAGTCGTCTGTGGTTCTGGAAATCATGTGAATGTGAGGGTCGATAAACATCATGTCTTCAAATTCCATTGTAGATAATTTTTAAAATTAGATATTAAATAATCAGTAATTCGTTTCAATACGGTTGCCTGCAACCGGTGCCGTTTCACCGGCGGAACTCAAGTGATCGTTAGTCTGCGGCATCATGAAGCAGTTCACCAATGGTGTTCCAGGTGATGCCCTTTTCCTGAACAGTATTTAACACATCTTCGTGTTCATTGAGCATCTTTTTAGCTGCCGGTGTATCCGAATCGGAAAGGGCAAGGACAGCAGCCTGCCGGTGAACTTCATTATCGTGACTGAGAACCTTTTGGATATCCTCTATATAGTTCTCATCAATGAACGGCCCTACCGGCCGCCAGAGCTCCGGCGGGACCTCCCTGCCGGCTGACCAGCGCTCATGGGCAAATTCAACCAGCATGTGAGCCAGGTTCTTATTTACCCGTTTGTCGATTCCGTAAATCAGGTAGAGCGGGCTTTCAACAAAAAGTGATTTAAGCACAATTTGATTCCACGCATCGCTGTCCATGTAGTCTGCCGGGTACGGATTGCGAAGCGCAACAGCATTAAATACAGAGGTGATATTTGATCTGACTCCCTCCGCCGCGCGATCTGTCAAATCCTCAGGGTAGGGCAGGAGGGGAAGACTCTGGTAAAGAGCTTTGGCTTCGCCCATATCGCTCGATACAAACAGCTTGTCGAGCTTATCAAAAAATGACTGTTTAGTTCGGTTGGCAAGTGCCGAGACCATCAGCGTGCGGCCCAGCTCATCAAGTGACCAGTGGGCCGGGTTCCATCCGCTCCTGATATTTTCGGCCTGGTGAAGTTCATTAGTTGACAAATTTAATGAATCTTTGCCGGTGTAGCGGGGGACGGCGCTGAATGAAGAGAACACTTCCCAGTCTTCAGCATCTTTCTTTAGGATTGAATAAAATGATTGAATCTTTTCGTACTGATCTTGTTCAAGTCGGGATGAGATCCATTTCAGTATTGTACTATCCAGAGCTGACCGATCCATTGAGCCTTGACTATCAGACATATGCAGATGATAAATATTTGTAATTCATGTAGTTATTATTCAAATATGCTGTTTCTTGTGTGAACATACAACCGCTTCAATGTAAAGGAAGATAAAAGTTGCGCGAACAGCACAAGTGGCAGTTTTTCTATCATTGCGGTAGCTCTCAATAATCGTGAAGAATGCAGCGTGAAAGCAATTCCACTTAGATCGATTTTTAAACCTGTTATCAGCCGAATCAAGATCCAGATATTGATGATCGAATTGCGTTCGCAGGGTTACCTGGTTCGTAAAAAAGTACCGAGAAATAATTAGAACGGTCCGTTTTACTGAACGGTATAAAAGCCCTACCATATATGCATAAAGAAGGTTATTTAGGTGTTGCATATTTACTGTATAATGGGTATTTAGTTAAGTGTATATCATACACTTTAAGGGCGTATCATAAGATATCAAAAATCGTAAATATGTACAGAGTGTATTGGGAAAAATGAGGAAGCGGAGTAAGATTTTTCTAAATCAATATCCGTGTCTGATGATATTTTATCTATCTGTCCTCAGATTTTATAAAAAATCACGAAACCTAAAATATATAAGTAAGTTTCCGTCCATTAGGTGCCAAAGATTCTGAATCCAAAACGTTTTTTTGGCTCCGTATATCACCATCAACATTTCGGATAATTCTACCATACCAACATGATGAAAAATCTACTAAATATCACTTCGATACTTGCACTGTTGCTGTTCTCGGCATGCGCTACGTCTGACTCTTCAACGTCTCAACAGCAAAGCAGCAGCGATGTAGTTGAACAGGAAGAACCCAGGAGTTCGCTTCACGTTCTATTTATGGGCGATGACGGCCATCATAATCCCAAAACACGTATTCAAACGGTTATACCTCATCTCGCTGAATTAGGCATAAATATTCATTATACAGACCGTCAATCCGATCTGAATCGCAACACATTAGACAAATATGATGTGTTTATGCTTTATGGAAACCGGTCTGGCTTGACAAAAGAGCAAGAGCACGCGCTTCTCTCTTACGTACATGATGGCGGTGGATTTGTAGCGTTACACTCCGCTTCTGCTTCATTCAATGATTCAGATGCATTTGTGAATCTTGTAGGCGGGGCGTTTAAAAGCCACGGCGCTGGTACATTTTCAACACGCCAGGTGATGTCAGGTCACCCGGTTATGGAAGGGGTTCCCGAAATTGAGAGCTGGGACGAAACCTACGTGCACATGAAGCACAATCCGGACAGAACAGTACTGTCAGTTAGAGTAGAAGGAGATCATGAAGAGCCTTGGACCTGGGTAAGAAACCATGGTGACGGAAGAGTCTTTTATTCCGCCTGGGGACATGATGAGAGAACATGGTCGAATGATGGATTCAAAAAGCTTCTTGAAAACGCACTTCGCTGGACAGCTGGGGATTGGGCGCTTGATGCAGATTTTTCAAAACCAGAGCTTACATTTGGCGAAGGTAAATTGCCGTACTATCCGGCTGGTGAAAGCTGGGGAACTGTTGGTGACCCAATTACTGAAGTACAGCAGCCACTCAGTCCGGAAGAATCTATAGAACACATGGTAATGAGCCCGGATTTTGAAATTGTATTGTTTGCTTCTGAACCGGATATCGTGAATCCAATTGATATGGCCTGGGATGAAAAAGGAAGGCTTTGGGTCCTCGAAACAGTAGATTATCCCAATGATTTCAAGGATGAGCGTGTTGGAAATGACCGAATCAAAATTCTGGAAGACACGAACGGTGATGGAAAAGCCGATAATATCACACTCTTTGCCGATGGGTTGAATATTCCGACCTCCCTTGTGCTTCACAACGGTGGTGTAATTGTAGCACAGGCACCTGATATTCTCTTTTTGAAAGATACTGATGGTGATGGTACCGCTGACCACAAAGAAGTAATGTTTACAGGATGGGGTGACTTCGACACTCACGCAGGTCCAAACAACTTCCACTATGGAATTGATAATCAGATTTGGGGAGCCGTAGGATACTCCGCATTCCAGGGAACGGTAGGTGGACAGGAACACTCATTTAGCAGTGGATTTTACCGTTTTGCACCTGATGCATCTTCTCTTGAATACATTTCCAACACCTCGAACAACACCTGGGGTCTCGGATTTAACGAAGAAGGAATGGTTTTTGGCTCTACGGCTAACCGAAATCCTGCAATGCACAGCGCGGTTCCAAATAGGTTTTACAGAGGTATACGCGGATCCGGCGGAACTCCGACACTTCCAATGATCTCAAATACGTCTGAAATCTATCCGATTATGAAGGAGATTCGTCAGGTGGATCAGCACGGACACTATACTGCCGGCGCCGGATTTCATGTGTATACAGCAAGAAACTTTCCGGAAGAGTATTGGAATAAGCGGGCTTTTGTATCAGGACCCACAGGACAGCTTTTAGGAGAGTTCAATCTTGAGGAGAGAGGAAGCAGCTATTATGCACATAACAGCTGGAACTTTATAGCAAGTTTGGATGAGTGGTTTTCACCAATTCAGTCGAAAGTAGGTCCCGATGGCGCACTATGGTTTATTGACTGGTATAATATCATCATCCAGCACAATCCGTTTCCGAACGGCTGGGAGCGTGGAGAAGGAAATGCTTATGTAACCGATATGCGTGATGTTGACCACGCCCGGATTTACAGAGTCGTATATAAGGGAGATGAAAACGGAGGTGGTGACTTTAGTCTCGATAATGCAACTCCGGCTGATCTTGTGGATGCTCTTACTCACGACAATATGTTCTGGAGACTTACCGCTCAGCGTCTCCTTGTTGAGCGCGGTGAAAGCGATGTTCTGCCAGACCTTTATGATCTTGTTGAAGATAAATCAACGGATCAGCTTGGTTTAAACCCGGGAGCGCTGCACGCACTCTGGACAATTCACGGTCTTGGCGCACTGGACGGTAATAATTCAGATGCATTTGATGTTGCAAGTAAGGCGCTTCACCATCCTGCAAACTCGGTTCGGCGGGCTGCACTCATGACGCTGCCGCGAAATCAGCAGTCGCTTGACCTGATACTTGCATCAGACTTTGTGCCGAATATTGAGGTACCGGGAGACATGGGATACACGATGCCTGCTGTGACGATGATGTCTTCGAATATGCACGTTCGCCTGGCGGCACTGCTTGCCATTGCAGAGATGCCGGAAAGTGAACAAGCGGGTAAAGCAGTTGCTGAAATGCTGGTTATGGAACAAAATGTGAGCGATCGCTGGCTCAGAGATGCGGGAACCGCTGCGGCAGCTCAGAACGACGTCAGTTTCCTGGATCATGTTTTCACGAAACAACTGCCTGAAAATGCAGACAGCACCTACAAAGCGAATGTGGCTATACCGGTTGAAAGAGTTGCAAGACATTTTGCCCTGAGTGATGCAGATAATGGTAAAGTTGCGGGATACCTCTCTTCACTTCCGGATTTGGATGTTACGTTAGGCTCTGCATTTGTAGCAGGACTTGCCGAAGCGTGGCCGGAAGAGCAGGCTCCGCAGTTCACTCAGTCACAACATAATTCATTACGATCACTCAGATCTACTTTGTCTGAAGAGTATCACGAACATCTTGATGCACTTGCAGATAAGTGGGATTCAGCCAGTATATTTGGGAACAGATAGATCTCTTAATGAGTATCAGATAGAGCAGATTGAATGAACCGGCGAAAACACGTTTCGCCGGTAAATTTCAATATCAAACCAGAATCGTGATCAACCTGAATAGGTTTCAGCTTTTCACAAATAAAGAAATCATATGAAGAAGTTAAATTTTCAAATTGTTGTAGCAGCTCTGCTGCTCATGTCTGTGGTTGCCACAGGATATGTGTTAAGTTCAGATAGCCTGGACCACAGTAAACATTCAGTGGAATCGACTGCTGAGATGGATCATTCTGAAATGGTTCACGTGACTACACGAAATGGCAAAACCGTTACGGTTGAACCTGGTGAAGTGCTTGAGATACGCTCTGAAGGAGCGGATTTGAGCTACGATATTACAGAGATAAGGGCACAAGCGGGCAGCGAGCTCACCATTAAGTATATAAATACGAGCACCATGCCTCATAATATCCTTTTTGTATACACTGAGGAAGATATCAGAACAGTGGGTGTGGCTGCACTGCAGGCGTATCAAAATGAGTATGTCCCCGAAAATGAAATGGACAGAATTTTTGGGTATACCTCTCTTGCTGTACCTGGTGAAACAGTGGAGGTTACGATAACAGTACCCGAAGAACCGGGTTCTTATCCCTATATCTGTACCTATCCCGGCCATTTTACCCAGATGCAGGGACGCTTAATATCCAGGTAAATTATTCCTCTTACTTTTAATTAAAAGAACACATATCTATGAAATTTGGTGTCAGTCTTTGGCTTTGGACGTCTCCGGTAACAAATGAAGTAATTGAAAATTACGCCCAGAAAATTGCTGAAATGGGTTTTGATACAGTCGAGCTTCCACTTGAAGATCCGGCTGCATTAGACTGTAAACGGGCCCGCCAAACCATCGAGAAAAACGGGCTTACGCTCACTACATGCGCGGCGATGGGGGGAGGCCGGGATTTAATACATCCCGATAAATCGGTAAGGGATGATGGAATTCAATATATGAAGGATTCTCTTGATGCTGCTGAAAAGCTGGGTTCAACGCTTTTTGTAGGGCCGCTGGCATCTGAGGTTGGCCGATTGTGGCAGTCTGATGATGTACAACGCGAAAAAGAGACCAGGCTTTTAGTTTCGCAGTTAAACGAGGTAGCGGACTATGCCGCCCAAAAAAATATTACAATCTGCCTGGAAGCGCTTAACCGGTTCGAAACCAGTTTTTTGAACTTGACAAGCCAGGTCAGCGATGTAGTTGAAAGGGTAGACCATCCAAACTGCAAGGTGATGATCGATCTTTTTCACGCCGGAATTGAAGAAAAAGATCTTGGAGATGCCATTCGAACAGCGGGTAAAAATCTTCATCACCTGCAGGTAGCTGAAAATGACAGGGGAACACCGGGCACCGGGCAGTTCGACTGGGATGGAGTTGCTTCAGCCTTAAAAGAGATTGGGTACGACGGCCATGTTATCATTGAGACCTTTTCACCTGCTAATGAACTATTGGCAAAAGCGGCGGCTATCTGGCGCCCTCTTGCCGAGAGCCCCGATATTCTTGCAAAAGACGGACTCAAGTTCATGAAAAAGCTCTTGGGATAAACTCCTGCTATAACCAGGGCACACATACCAGGTCTGATGGGCCATTTTTAAAATATGCTACCTGCAGCAACTGAAATTCATAATTGAAAAAGTACAGGAAAGATCTGCATGCCAAAAAAAAATCTCGACACGCTATCTGTAAATACGATACGGTTTCTGTCTGCTGATGCAGTTGAAACAGCAAATTCGGGCCACCCTGGTATGCCGATGGGAATGGCTGACGCTGCATATGTTCTCTGGACTAAATTCCTGAAGCACAATCCGGGTAATCCAAAGTGGTTTAACAGGGATCGATTCGTTCTTTCTGCAGGTCACGGCTCAATGCTGCTTTATAGCCTGCTGCACCTCACAGGATATGATCTATCACTGAAAGAGATTAAGAATTTCAGGCAATTGCACAGCATCACCCCGGGGCATCCGGAATTTGGACTCACGCCCGGTGTTGAAACAACCACCGGACCACTTGGTCAGGGCTTTGCAACCGGCGTGGGCATGGCAATGGCTGAAGCTCATCTGGCTGCACGTTTTAATAAAACGAACCGCTCGCTGATTGATCACTATACGTACGCCATAGTCAGTGATGGCGATCTCATGGAGGGTATCAGCCATGAAGCGGCTTCGCTTGCCGGTCATCTGAAGCTGGGCAAATTGATCTACCTGTACGATTCAAACCAAATTACGATTGATGGATCCACAGAGATATCATTTACGGAGAATGTCGGTAAACGTTTTGAAGCATACAACTGGCATGTTATTGAGGCAGATGGGCATGATCATGAAGAAATTGAGTCAGCGATCCGGAAGGGACAAGCTGAGCAAGATAAACCCACATTGATTGTATGCAAAACTACCATCGGGTACGGCAGTCCCAATAAAGAGGGTAGTTCATCTTCGCACGGGGCACCACTGGGTGAGGAAGAGTTACGACTCACAAAAAAGAACCTCGATTGGGACCCGGACGCAATGTTCCATATTCCCGATGAGGTGAAGACTCATTTCCGGTCCGCAGTCGGAAAAGGGGAAGTTCTTGAAAAGTCATGGAATGAAGAGCTGGAAAAATTCAGGCAGGAATCTCCTGAATTAGCCTCTGAATTAGATACGATGCTATCCAGGTCTCTGCCGGAGAACCTGGAAGAACTGCTGCCCGTTTTTGAGCCTGATGAAAAAGGACTTGCAACCCGAAAAGCGTCTCAACAGGTACTTGATTCAATTGCAGCTCATATACCATCTCTGTTTGGCGGTTCGGCAGATCTGAAAGCCAGTAACCTGACGGGACTTAAGGACCGCGGTGATTTCCTGCCGGGATCATATGAGGGGCAGAATGTGAACTATGGCGTTAGAGAACACGGCATGGGAGCGGCTATGAACGGTATCTCTCTGCACGGCGGACTCATTCCATTTGGCGGAACATTTTTGATCTTTTCAGATTACTGCCGTCCGGCTATCCGTATTGCGGCGCTATCGAAAATACCGGCTATTTATGTGTTCACGCACGATAGTATCTGTCTTGGTGAGGATGTCCCCACGCATCAGCCTGTCGAACACCTGGCGGCATTGCGCGCTATTCCAAATACGCTTGTTCTGCGTCCCGCAGATGCCAATGAAACCGTTTGGGCCTGGAAAACCGCTCTTGAGAATGAAGAAGGCCCGTCACTTCTGGCGCTTACCAGACAAGCTCTGCCCACATTCGACAGGCCGAAGAATGCGCCCGCATCGATGGTGCAGAAAGGTGCTTATATCCTGAAAGACGCATCCGATGGAAAACCGGAAATTATTTTGATGGGATCCGGTTCTGAAGTTAGCATTGCGATGGATGCGGCGAATGAATTGATCTCAAAAGGCAAGAAAGTGCGGGTAGTGAGTGTGCCGAGCTGGGAGCTGTTTAAAAAACAGCCGGACGATTACAAAGAGAAGGTATTCCC
>CAZKIZ010000021.1:0-18122 GCA_964552935.1 uncultured Rhodohalobacter sp.
CTGCATCTGCCATGCTGGTGCCCCCAAATTTTGCTACTTTTATCAGATCGGGCATATCTATTTTTATTATTGATTACAGCCGTGAAATATACTGATTAACCATCTTCTAATCAGAAATGATTCAGTAAAGATTCCATGCTGTATCAAGGCGTTACGTAATGTCTGGCGAGGTCAATGTTTTCAGGCCATGCGGCAGCCATCGCTCAGAATCTGCGACGGGAAGTTATGTGGTGATTGGTTCTTGAGAGTGAATGAAGCGCGGAAGCGGTGATTATTTTGCCAGATCAGAACGGCAGAACAGAATGTCTGTTTGATTCTGATTCTCAATTATTGAATTGTTGATAGTTTTCGTATTTTACGTAACTGATCAGTAAAAATAATATCAATTTAATCCTACAAGGTGATTATTTATGCCAAGCGGAAAGAAAAGAAAGCGCGCAAAAATAGCTAAGCACAAACGTAAAAAACGACTACGAAAGAATCGTCACAAGAAGAAAAAGTAGATGTTTATCGTTTTATTGATCTTGAAAAGGTGCGCATGGCGCGCCTTTTTTTATTTCAGGCTGCATGCTCGTGTACGGTTTTGTCTACAATCGTAACTACACGTTTTGCTTTATAAAGAATGTGGGTAAGTTTTCGATCAACAAATTCGTGAACCTCACACAGGCTTTTCCGGCCATCAAATGAGTATTGAAAATATGAGATAAGATTGATCGCATTGAGATACTTCCCGTGCTGATCGCCATCAATCTCCAGATGCCACCGAGTGATAATGTCGTCCGTCATCAGCAGCTCATTAACCTTACTGCTCGCCTGATCCATCCATTCGCTTGCTTTCTGAATGCGATAGTTAGAATCCCCGTTGGTTTGTGTCGGCTGGCAGCGATCTTCGCGAAAATGCCAGGTTACTTCAATATCGATCACCGGGGCTACTTTGGATTCAGCAAATGTATCAGACTGAAGCACAGGATGATTTCCGGTACCGTTTAGTTGTTTTGCAAGCGACGCTTCACGAAATCGATCCCAGTCAAAATTAATGGACAGGGAGCTGAGATGGTGAGTAGATTCAGATAGATCAATGAATATTTCGAGGCCGGTGGCATTAATTTTTGACTCTTCCCACGTCTTGAATGTTTTTACATTAATATTTCTCTTGTTAAGTGAATCATTGATTTTATTCACTATCGATTGAAAAATCGGGTATTCCATATCGAATCTGTTATTAAGTTAATTGTGATGAACTACTACTCGTAATGAATAATTTTTATGCCTTAATATATCTATGCAAGCACCTAAAATTCAAATGCATAGGCAGCACCTTTACCTACAGCTACTCGCCCCATAAAGATGTTTGGGAAGGTTATTTCGAATCAGAAGACCACAGTTTTCGCACAGTTTTCAGCACTAACAGTACCGAAACGGCTCTTTTTACAGATTCATACAGGAACCCAAAAAAGGCAAATGTTACAGATTTTTTTGAATCACTTAAGAAAAAAATAATTATTGACGCTGATCTGGCTGATGGCGATCGATGGATCACATTTACGTTTAAGGACAACAGTAAGCTCCTCTTTAAAATGTTCGGTAACGACCCCAATGTTTTCTGCCTGATAGAAGACAAGATAGTGGAATCATTTAAAGCGCCGGACAAATGGGTTGGGCAGGAAAAGCCGCAACCGAGGGAGAGCAGGCCAATGCCGGAAATTAACCCTAAATGGGGTGCAAAAACGGTTATTACAAAAACAGATCCCAAATTTCCGCGCCATCTTATCGCCCCGCTTATAAAACATCACAACCTCAAAGAGAGAGAGCCGGACCAAATTCGGGAACTGACGCTTAAATTTTCCAGACAGATGAAAACTGACCCGGTTTTTCGGGTTCTTGAGGATGGAAACTTATGTCTGCTGAATAAGGCAAATCTGCCTGAACCCGATCTCGAAACATTTGAAAATTGTAACGATGCCATTCGCTTCACATACTATAAAACGTCGCGGGAACGCAGATTAACCAAGCGCATTCAAAGCCTTGAGCCGCGCATTGAGAAAGCGATCGATAAAACTGAACGATCTATTTCGCAGCTCGAGAGAGCAGACAAAGCTCTCGAACGTGCTGAGAAGTACGAGAACTACGGTCATATCCTGATGGCTCACGCTCACGAAAAAATTGATCATGGCAGCGAAATCCTCACGGTGCAAAATTTTTACGACAATAATCAGCCGGTTGATATTCCAGTAAAACCTGAGCTCTCGGTAGCTGAAAACGCCCAAAAGTATTACGAAAGATCATCGAAAGCGGTTAAGCGGGTAGAAGAATCGAAACGGCGGCTTAAAGAGCTGAAGAAGGAGTTGAAGGAGCTAAAGGAGGTTCAGGATTCATTTCAGCAGCTCGATAAAATTTATGAGTTTGACGACTGGCTTGACGATCACAGAGATCAGCTTAATGAGCTTGGAGTGCTTTCTCAAAATCAAAAAACCGAGGTGCTGCCGTTCAGAAAAACGTCCATAAACGACTATGAAATCTGGATAGGAAAGAGTGCCAAAAGCAATGACGAACTTACATCAAGAGCCCATAAAGAAGATGTTTGGCTGCACGCCCGTGGCGTGAGCGGGTCTCATGTAGTGATCAGAATGAACAATAATAAAGAGTACCCGCCGAGGGAGATAATCCTGAAAGCCGCCTCTGTTGCCGCATTTAATTCTAAAGCAAGAGGAACCAAGCTGGCCCCGGTGATTTACACAAAACGGAAATATATATCTAAACCGAAAGGTTCTCCCGCAGGAGCGGTACGCGTACATAAGGAGGAAGTAGAGATGGTAGAGCCTAAAAAAATGACGGAATGGAAAAAATAAAATTAAAACAGCCTCTTTTTCTGTGCGGCATGATGGGGTCAGGGAAATCAACCGTTGGAAGGGAATTAGCCTCCGTTCTGGAGGTCGATTTCCACGATCTCGACAGCATGATTATTGAAGAGGCGGGGATGCCGATTCCCAAAATTTTTGAACAGAAAGGCGAACAGTGGTTTCGGGATCTTGAGCAGAAACTGCTTATCAGGGAATCGCAAAAAATATCCGGCGTAATGGCTCTCGGCGGCGGATCACTTCAAAACCAGCGTATAGTCGATCACCTCAAAATATATGGGTGGATGATTTTTCTAAATGTCCCCGAATCCGTACTTTTAGACAGGCTTTCAGGTGACAAAAACCGCCCCAAGTTAAAGCAGGGGAAAGAGAACAGAGAAGAGCTCAGAAAAACAATCAGCACCCTTTTTGAACAGCGGCTGCAGCTCTACAGCCAGGCACAAATCACCGTCGACACCAACAGCGATTCTCCCGGCGAAATCGCTGAAACTATTTTAAAAAAAATAAAGATTTATGATGGGTTCAATAGACGTTAAATCATCTTCCGGCACATATTCCTGCTCCGTTGGCCGGTCGATACTTCGTGAGCGGCTTCGTGAGCTTGTCAATGCCCGCTCCTTTTCGTCAGGGTTCCTGTTTGTAGATGAAAATGTGTGGCAGAATCATAAAAAACGGATTGTTGAAGATTTTGAAGCAACCGGCATAGAAGCCCAGGTTCGAATCATTCCGTCAGGCGAGAAAAGTAAATCTGTGAGCGAGTGGGAGAGCCTGGTGGATTATCTTCTCCGCTCCGGTGTGCGCCGTAACACACCCCTTTTTGCCATTGGCGGCGGCGTAACGGGCGATCTTGCCGGGTTCGTTGCAGCATCAACTATGAGGGGGATTCCGCTTATACATATTCCAACCACACTGCTTGCCATGGTCGACAGTTCAATCGGCGGCAAAACCGGTGTAAACCACGATACGGGTAAAAACCTGATCGGCTCTTTTTATCAACCCGTTGAGGTCATTGCCGACATCGATTTCCTGGACACTCTGCCCGAACGAGAGTGGACAAACGGACTGAGCGAAGTACTGAAGTATGGGGCCATTCGCGATAAAGAGATCTTTACCCGTTCAGAACTGTTTCTAAACGGAGATGGGAAGCCTTCAAAACATAGTGGACTACAGGGCTTGATTTTAGACTGTGCCAAAATTAAAGCCGATATCGTACAGGAAGATGAATTTGAAGCGGGTAAAAGGGCGTTTCTCAACTTTGGCCACACCTTCGCACACGCCATGGAAAAAGCTGCCGATTTCAACTCATTAAACCATGGAGAAGCAGTATACCTTGGAATGCTGGCCGCAACGAAACTATCAAACCTCACGGGTGCAGACATTGATTCGGCGGTTTTCGAACGTTTCAGAAATCTCTACACGTTCCGTGTTTCTGCGGATACGTTAAACATAGACGCGATGCTGAAAACGATGAAACTCGATAAAAAAGTCATCGATGAAAATTATCGGTTCATTTTATTAAAAGATTGGCAACAACCTGAAGTAAAAACAGTTAACAACGAGGAGCACATCAGGCAGGCCTGGCTTATCGTACACAATCAACTCAGCTAAATTAAAATACATTGATCTTACGCTGGATCTATAGTACCTGGAATTTTTTATTGAAGACAGTGGCGTATCTGCTGCTCTTCGTGGTACTTATTGCGGGTTTATCACTTGCAGCACTGCAGTTACCCGTGAGCAAGGAGTATCTGAAAGTTCAGCTTGAAGATACTTTTAACAGTCAGTTTGCAGGTACCGCAGAGGTCGAATCGATTCGTGGTTTTATCCCCTTCAGAACAGAGTTTAGCAACATTGTTTTCTATTCACCAGAATACCCTTACGATGAACAGTTAAGTGCGGAAACTATTTTCGCTTCTGTTGACCTGTGGGAACTGATCAGGGGAAATATCAAAATTACTGCCCTAGAACTGAACAGTCCGTCTGTGCTCCTGACCCAAAATGAATCCGGGTTGTTGCTGACAGGCATCTTCGAAACAGAATCTGAAAGTGAGGTCTCCACAAGACGAAATGCCGATCAGTTCTTTAACCGGTTTTCAATTTTTGCACCTGAGATTACCATTTCCAACGGGCGGCTGGAAGCTGATGAGTCCATTACATTTCCGGATCAGTTCAATATCACCCCTCCTTTTATTGTAAGTGAGCTGAACGCTGAGTTTTTCCTGGAATCAACGGAAGATCAACAGTTCCTGGATATTACATCCTTCAGCGCAGCTACTACCGCTCCGGGGTTCTCTGAGCTGATGATCATGGGGCAGTTTTTCAACGACGGTCATTTCCTTGAGCTAAACGGGCTGGAGTTTACGTCTGATCAAATTGCCGTTGAGCTAACCGCTGAGGCATCACCCGTAAATTTGTACTCGCAGGATTTCTCAGAGCAGCTCTACAACGCCGTGTACAGGCTCGACATACAGCGGTTTTATATTCAGCCGGAGCTTTTGAAGCGTATAAATGCCGGTTTTTCCCAAGTCAATTATCCGCTCGAGTTTGAAGGAGTTGCTGAAGGTAATCTCGATGAACTCTACCTGGACAATGTTCAAATTACAACAGGAGATTCTTATCTGCTCGCTGACGGCCTGCTTTCAGACCTCCTGGGCCCTGAATTCAGTTACAACCTCCTTGTTAACAATCTTGTAATCACCGAAAGAGACATTAAGCCTCTCTTTCCCGGCAGCGGCCTCGATGATCTGGATTTCTCACCGTACGGAACTCCAACCCTGCGCGGTGAATTGATGGGTACGCTAAGTGAATTTAACACCCAGCTTCAGCTCTTTTCTGATATCGGGGGTGCTTCCATCGATGCCGATTACACATTTAATGAACCGGCAGCGTATGATCTGCGAGTGGATTTTGATTCACTTGACGTCTCACCTCTTATGAAAGACAGCCTCGGAACATCCATAGTTCATGGGCAAGTAATGGCTAATGGATCAGGGCTGAACAAGATGGCTTCCATCGAGACATACATTAATTTGGCGAACAGCCGCCTTTTAGGCCACACGTTTGAAGTTTTTCAGGCAGATGCCAGTTACGAAAACCGAAACGGTTCCTATTCACTGCAGCTAAAAAACCACGATACCGACGGATCGGCAAGCGGAAACTTTATGATCGGTGAAGACCGCAACCAGTTTTCGATCGATGCCGTCGTGAGTCAGCTCGACATCACAACCTATTTCCCGGATTTAAAATACGAGCAAACCAATTTTAACGGGCGGATATACGCAAATCTTGAGGGTAATTCACCGGAAGATCTGTTTGGAAGAATCAGTCTTGAAGTAAATGAATCGGTTATAAACGACGATACACTCCGTGCTCATCAGCTTTATGCAGACATCAATCAGGCCGGAGGTGAAAGCAGAACGCTGCGGCTGACCAGTTCATTTTTAGACGCCGAACTGTCCGGAACCATATTTCCTGAGATGCTGCGGTCAACGGCGGATTACTGGTACAGATATTTGAACACCCAGTTCAGGGAAGAGCTCTTATTTCAGGAAGTTTCGGCTGACCGGCTTACTGCCATGCCTTACCCCGATCAGGGCACTCCGGTAGATCTCTCGCTCAGAGCCACAGCCAAGGATCTTCAGCTTCTAAAATCTTACTTCCCGGAAATTGGCGACATCACCTCTTCAGCAACGCTTAATCTGAATATCAACGCAGCCTCCGATGCACTAACTTTGAACGGTACATTTTTTGATGATAGCCTTACGGTTAATCAATCCGCATTTAATGATCTTGGCATGTCGTTTAACGGTGCGTTTAGCTATGGTGAACCTCTTCGAAACAGTTCCCTTGTGGATCTGCAAATCAACAGTCCGGATTTGATAATCGGTAACGGGTACTCTATCAAAGGAGCATCTGTTAATCTGAGTCTCAGAGACAGCGTGATAAACGTCAGGCAGGAAGTTGACAGCGCCCTTGAAAACCTCTCTTACTTCAGCGAAACAACCACGCGTTTATACTCTGACCGCCTTGAAACCACTGTGGACTCTCTTTCAACGGGATCGCCCGATTACCGGTGGTATTCGTCAGGACTCCCTGAAATAATTTACAACAGGGATCAATCGCTTACCCTCAACCGGTTCATCATGGAGAGTGAAGACGACTATTTTGAACTGGATGGTACATTTAGCAATGCCCCTGAGGATTCCGTGAATTACAACATTCGCAATTTCAGCCTCGCCCGTATTTCAGATTTAATTGGCGGACGCATCCAGTTCGAAGGTATTGTTGATGGTGAATTTACGACAAGAGCTTTGACTCAAATCCCATCCATCCAGGGGGATCTGTCTGTAAGAGATGGCAGAATTAACGGCCGCGTTGTCGGTGATGTCTCTTTAAGAAGCAGATTCAATTCAGATGAAGACCGTTTCGATACTGAAATTCACCTCTACACCGATCCCGAACGGTATGCCGACTACCTCGAGAGAAACAACGGTTCGGGGCAGGATCTGTTCTTAAGCGGCTATTTTAAAGCACCGGACGATATTATTGACGAAGAGGAAGATCTCTACTATTTCGACGCAGATCTGCGGGAAATAGACATGTGGATAGTCTCTTTTATTGTTCCGAATATTATCACAGAGATGGAGGGAAGTTCTTCCGGCAGAGGGTTTATTCGCGGCAGCCGCAGCGATTACAATTTTGAAGCTGAATTTGATATTGATGATGTCTACGGCCGGCCAACCTTCACCAATGTTCCCTACACATTAAGCGGGAATCTTAAGTTCAATCGAAGCGATGGACTATTGTTTAATGATATTGTAATGGACGATGGTCAGGGTGGCACCGGCACACTTTCCGGGCAGGTCGATCTCGATGATTTCAGTCCTTTGAATGTTTTTAGTTTAACGCTTGAGCTGGACGATTTACGTTTCATGAACAATGTTCAGGATCCCAATGTGCCTTTCTATGCCGATCTCTACGGAAGCGGCACGGCAGTGCTGAGCGGCACAAGTGATGCGCCTGAAATCAGGTCAACAACTCCAATTTTTCTCTCCACCAGGTCCAGAATATCTATTCCCCTTCAGGAGGAGACCGAACTGGAACAGGACAGGCGATTTATTCAATTTGTAGAGTCATTTGAAAATCTTACCCCTATGCAATCAGCCTACGGGCGGGATGAAAACGGGGACAGAAATGGCTCAGATGAAATTGACCTTACCTTTATAGAACTCTTTTCGATGAACCTTCTGTTTGTAGCAAACGATCCTGTAAACGTAAGGCTGATTTTTGATCCTGTAACAAACGATATACTAACGGCTACCGGAACGGGCCAAATCCGCCTGATACTCGAAGATCAGGATTTTAGTATGTTCGGCAGGTTTAATATCTCAGGCGGTGAGTACCAGTTCGTGGGCGGAGATATTTTCACCCGGCGCTTTAACATTCAGGATGGCGGATCCATTAGCTGGCAGGGTGATCTTGCCGATGCTAATTTGAACGTAACCGCATCGTACAGGGCCCGCCCCGATATTTCAACGCTGCTGCCTGCGGGGGCAACCTTTCAGCGCGTACCGGTAGAGCTGATACTCCAAATTGGCGGTACAATCAGCGAAATTTCCAATGAATTTCATTTCCAGGTTCCAACCGGAATTGAGGGTACTCAAGACCCAACAATTGCAGCGCAGATCAATCGCCTCAATCAAAATGAAGATGAGAAAGTGCTGCAGGCATTTGGTATATTGCTTACCGGCAACTTTGTGCCGTCAGACCTGTTGCAAAATCCCGATGCTGGAAACGTAACCGGAACGAATGCCCTGGTGAACCCGCTTGTTTCCAGCCAGATTATCAGTCCATTGCTCTCTAACCAGATCAACTCGCTGTTGAGAAGCGATATTACGTTCGACGTCGATTTCAACCTGAACGCTTTCAACGAAGTGGATTTGGGAGTTGCTTTACGGCTTTTTAACGACCGTATCGTGCTCAGGCGGGAGGGCCAAATAACGGGTGATACTGAAATCGGAGACCTGGGTGCAACATACCGCATCAACCGAATATTTTCCATCACCGCGTTTCACAGGCAGGATCCGACACTCTCTAACCGGGCCGAAACAGACGCCCGTCAGACACAAGAGATGAACGGCATGGGGGTGGAAGCCCAGTTTCAGTTTAATACGTGGCAAAGTTTGAGAAACAGAATATCCAACTCCTTCAGGAATTTGTTTGGATTAAAAGAAAAAGAACCAGACGTTGAGGATGAGGAATCTGATCCGTTGGCAGAAAATTAATTATAGAATAAAAACAAGGAATGAGTAAAGACAACCTAAGTTCGTTAGAAAAGAAAATTGTTAAAATATTAGAATCCTATCCCGATGCTTCTATCCCGATTCCAATCTTGCTAGACGCATTAAGCCTGACCTCTAAAAAAGATTCAAAGAAATTAAAAAATGCCGTAAATCGCCTCAATCAGCTCGACATTCTTCGGGTTAGTAAAGGCAATTTAGTCCGCCTGAATGAACTGGCGGTAAAAGAGGATCCCACACTAACCGGTATTCTTGATGTGACCAGCCACGGCGACGGCTACGTAATTGTAGAAGGCCGCGACCAGGATATAAAAATACCAAGCCGCCAGATGGGCACGGCACTTGACGGGGATACGGTATCTGTAAAAATTACCGGGTATCACAAGAAGAGCGGTAAAGCCGTTGGTAAAATTGATGACGTTGTGAAGCGTGCCCGAACCACCTTTGTTGGAACATTAACCCAGGAAGCCAAAAACACCTATATCATCAAGCCGGATCAGCAATCTTCGAGAGTTGATTTTTTCGTTACTCCGGAAGATCTGAACGGAGCAAAACCGGGCCAAAAAGTTACTTTTTCTCTTATCAACTGGGATGACATGCGGGGATATCCGCAAGCCAGCATCACAAATATTTTGGGAGAAGCGGGAAGCAATGAAGCTAATATTTTGTCCATTTTGGCAGAAAAACAGTTTGAAGCCTCATTCCCGCCGGAAGTAGAGAAATTTTCGGATGAAATACCCGATCAGATTCCTCAAAAAGAGATCGATCGCAGAAGAGATATCAGGGAGGAGGTTGTGCTTACAATCGATCCGCCGGACGCACAGGATTTTGACGACGGGCTGAGCATTCAGATCCTGGATAATGGAAACTACTATCTTGGCGTGCACATCGCCGATGTAACTCACTACATGCCGCGCGGTTCTGTTCTCGATGAAGAAGCGTACCATCGCGGAACCAGCGTCTATCTTGTAGACCGGGTTGTGCCGATGCTGCCCGAACGCCTCAGTAATGGCGTTTGCAGCCTCCGTCCTAATGAAGACAAACTCGCGTACAGCTGCTTTATGGAGATTGCTCCAAACGGAAAAGTGGTGGATCACTCTGTAGAAGAGACTGTGATCCATTCCCGCCAGCGTTTTGCCTACGATGATGTTCAGGATATTCTTGACGGGAATCGATCCCATCCGTTCGAAAATCAGCTAAAAACCTTACAGGCCCTGGCAAATGTTCTGTTAGACAAACGGTTCAGAGAGGGATCCATCAAATTTGAAACTCCTGAACCCAAGTTTGTTCTTGACGATTCCGGAAAGCCAATTGATGTTATCGTAAAAGAGCGCAAGTTTGCACATAAGCTAATTGAAGAGTGTATGCTGCTGGCCAATAAAACCGTGGCAAAGCATGTTGACGGGTTACGGTCTCACAAGAAATCAAAGAATGATCACCCTTTCCTCTACCGTGTTCATGGTGAGCCTGACCTGGAAAAACTCCACAATATTAAAGAGACTGCCAAGCCGCTCGGAATTGAGCTCGAACTGGACGGCAAAGTCACCGCTTCAAAAATAAACGATCTGCTGCAAAAAGTAGAAGGCACCTCGGTGGAAAATATTATAAACGGTCTGATGCTCCGCTCGATGGCAAAAGCTGAATACAGCCCTAAAAATATCGGGCACTTTGGCCTTGGTTTTAAAGATTACGCCCACTTTACGAGTCCTATCCGCCGGTATCCTGACGTTATTGTCCACAGGCTGCTTAAGAGATATAACTCGGGCGGTACTGAATACACCTATGACAAACTGGTGGAAAACGGTGAACATTGCAGCGAACGAGAACGTTACGCTGTGGAAGCAGAGCGAGATTCAGTCAAACTGAAACAAGTTGAATATCTGTCTGACAAACTCGGCGAAACATTTAAAGGAACCATCAGTGGGGTCACTGAAAATGGACTATATGTTGTTCTCGATGATATTTACTGCGAAGGTATGATTCGCGTGAGTGATTTGGGAGATGATTATTACATTTTTAATCCACAATTACATTGCCTTGTGGGCCGTTCTAAGGGCAAGAAGTATCGACTTGGCGATTCAATAAATGCAAAAGTTACTCGCACCGATTTGAATAAACGACAAATTGATCTTGTTCCTGCTGATTTCTAATTAACCGCTACAAACTATGCCATCATTGAAAAAACTACTGTTAGTTCCACTATTAGCTCTTTTTATTGGAACTTTTCTGGCCGAAACTTTATATGCCCAATACTTTTTCTTTGGAAAAAACAGGGTTCAGTACGAACAGTTCGACTGGAGATTTATAGAGACTGAGCATTTTGACATCTATTATTACGATGCAAAAAACTACCATCTTGCACAGTTTACGGCAGAAGCAGTTGAATCTTCACTGCGTCAGCTGCAGGAAGATTTTGGCTCGCAGCTAACCGATCGTATTCCTGTCATTATATACGACTCGCACAGTGACTTTTCGCAAACCAACGTGGTTCAGCTACCGGCCGACGCCCAGGGTATCGGGGGTGTTACCGATAAGTTCAAAAACCGGATGACCCAACCCTTTATGGGAGATTATGCCGACTTCAGGCGTACCATTCAGCATGAGCTGCTCCACGCATTTATCAATGATGTGTACTATGGGGGCAGCGTTCAGTCTATCGTGCAAAATAATATCCAGCTTCGGTTCCCCCTTTGGTTTGAAGAGGGGCTGGCCGAATATCTGGCACTCGGTTGGGATACCCAAACTGATATGTTTATGCGGGATGCCATTCTGAATAATTACCTCCCTCCTATTCCAAGGCTGCAGGGATTTTTCGCCTATCGGGGCGGCCAATCCTTCTGGTACTATATTGAAGCAGAGTACGGAAGACCAAAGATCACTGAAATCCTGCAACGGATTAAACTTACAAGAAATGTTCAGCAGGCCATTACCCAATCACTTGGTCTTAGTATTGAAGAGCTATCCGACCGATGGAGAGAGTTTTACAGGCAGAGATATTTTCCCGAAGTTGCTGAACGTCAATCACTGCGCGCCACTGCAACTCAGGTAACTTCACGTCAGAGAAGCGGACGAGCCTACAATACAAGCCCGGCAATCTCACCCAACGGCGATCGGATTGCTATGATATCGAACCGCAGAGGTGTATTTGATGTGGTTGTGGTTGATGCCAATACAGGCGAACGTCTTAAAACTCTCATCGAAGGTGGCGACAGCCCACTGTTTGAAGAGCTGAACATTTTAAATCCAAATCTTTCATGGTCTCCTGATGGCCGAAGGATCGCACTTTCAAGTAAATCTCAGGGTAGATACAATCTTGCAATTGTAGATTATGAAACCGGGAATTCAACAACCACCCGCTTTCCAAGCCTCGATGCAATCAACTCTGTAGCCTGGTCACCTGACGGCCAAAAAATTGCCTTCGATGGCAACATAGGTCCCTACCAGAGTATTTTCGTGTTCAATCTCGAAACGGAAGATTTCCAGAATCTGACCGGTGATGTGTTTACCGACAAGGAACCGGCCTGGGCCAGCGATTCTGAAACGGTTTACTTTATATCAAATCGTGGTGATAGGATCACCCCGCACACCTACCTGGCGGGATACTCCATTGTGGTTAGTGATGATTTCTTTGAGACAGATCTATACTCTGCAAATATCAATACCGGCAGAATTGAGCGGCTGACCAACACGCCGCTTTGGTCTGAAACTCAGCCGGCAGCAACCCGCGATGGCCGCCTCGTATTTGTATCGGATCAAAACGGTATTCCAAATATTTACGAATACGATTTAGATACCCGTTCTGTATATCCGCTTACCGATATGCAATCGGGCGTCATGCAGATGTCGATCTCCTACGACGGAACGCGCCTTGCATTCAATGCTCTGAACGAGGGACTTCCGGATGTATATGTAATTCGATCCCCTTTCACACGGCGAATGGACCGACAGCTTACGCCCAATGCATGGGCACAGCAGCGAGCTGAACAAAGCCCGGCTGAAAGAGTACCGGCTATTGCATATGCGCGCGAGATGATCTCAAACCGCACACAGGGCAATCAGCTGATGGTTAGGGCAGTACCGCCAACCATTGAGCCGCCGGAACGAGTTGAGCAAGAACGAGAGCAAAGAGAGGGCGAACGTATCGATTTTAGAAATTACCAGTTCGGTGAGGCTGTTGTCCGCGATACCACCCTAGAACTCAGAGACGACCCAAGAAAATTTGAGCCTACGGATAACGTGACCGAAGACGGGCTCTACAGACCGAAAGAGTATCGTCTTCAGTTTTCACCAGATATCAGCTATGCGGCCGGCCAGGTGAATACATTTTCCGGATCATCGGCATTTGCATTTGTTACGCTCAGTGATCTTTTTGGGGATCACCAAATTGCAATAGGAAGTGATTTAACCTTCGACCTCAGAAACAGCGATTACCTTATCAGGTACGCGTATCTTAGAAACAGAACCAACTTCTTTGCGTCGTTCAATCATCAGTCAAGGAATTTTCAGACCTTCAGAGGTGAGCTGCTGCGATTCAGAACGTTCAGCCTTTCATCAGATTTCCAATATCCGCTAAACCAATTTCAACGGTTCGATTACGGGATATCTGCAATAGGTATCTATAGGGACTTTAGCTCTGTGCGGGGCATAGGCCAGCAAAGCGCGCAAAACGACCAGAGCTTTTTCCTGAACCCGTCTGTAACGTTCACCGGAGACTATACGATTCCTCAACCCGGCAGCATAACACCTGGCGGCGGTTCAAGATATTCTTTACGACTCTCAGGAAGCCCACCACTGTTTGCCGCAGATCCACCGCAATTTGCCACGCTATTGGGTGACTATCGACGGTATTTTGACCTCGGCAACAGAACATCATTCGCTTTCAGAGGCTCAGGAGCCTACTCACTCGGACGGGATTCTCAAACCTTTTTCATGGGCGGAATGCTTGGATGGATCAACCAGAGATGGAGTGATGCTGAGATTCCCTTTGAACGTCTTGCAGATACATTTTTTACACTACCCGCAACCCCGCTTCGTGGTCATGAATTTAACACCACATTTGGAGATCGTTTTTCACTGCTTAATGCAGAATTCAGATTTCCACTCTTTGCGGCAGTCCTCCCTGGACCCATTCCTCTCATACCACTCTATAACATAACCGGGGTGGCTTTTGTGGATGCAGGAGCTGCATGGGGTTTTGACATTCCATACTCACGCTTTCAGGATGCACAGACGGGTGAACCCATTGTGTTTTTTGAGCGAGACGCCAGCCTGGACTTCAGAGTGGCACAGAAACGAGAATTTGTTCTCGACAGAGATACAGGTGAACCACGTGGTGGCGAACCGCGACAGGGTGATGTGACCTCAACCGTTATTGACGGCGATATTTTGATCGGTGCCGGCTTTGGACTTCGAACAATTCTGTTGGGCTTACCCATCCGCTATGATGTGGGCTGGCCTTACTTCAGAGACGGTTTCGACAGTTCACCGATTCACTATTTCTCAATTGGAATAGACTTTTAGACAGGCCGTCGTCCAATATATTCAAAGCCGTATCGATTCATTTCGATACGGCTTTTTTTGTGCATCGGGTGTTCTACATAACAACCTATGTTCGATTCCAAAATGCTGATTATTGCTTTTCGCTTCGCGTTCAAAGAATGAGCCCTCCTGTTTAAGGAGGTGCAAGAGGTGGTAGCCTTAGGATGTTGAGTCGATTTTGTGCTGATTTCTCCGATTAAACCACCCCTAAATCCCCTCCTTGGAAAAGGAGGGGACTTTCAAGCATCTATATTGAGATACTATTAATCGAACTCAGATTACCACGATCACACTATCTGAAGCTTCAGGGAGATATTGCAATCTCAGTTCTCTCGTGCTTCCACTGGTTCTTCATGTGTATAATAATTGATGACGTCTCTTCATCGTAGTGCCAAGATATGTCGGAATCTGCTTCAACGAGTGAATTTTCTGCAATCACATTTTCATTTATAGTCACTTCCCGGGGTTGACTCGTATGTTTGAAATGAAGTTCATAAGACCTGAAATCACTCATTCCCTCAAACTCACTCTGCACAGCGCCAATAGTAAGGCGCAGCTGGCCAGCCACCTCATTATATCTAAACATCGTCCGAGCCGCCCTGGCCCGCCTGTAGTCCCGGCTCTGTCCGTCATCTTCGGTCAGCCGGAACGTGCCGGCATCACCTGTATAAATTTCAACCAACAGGTTGTCATTTGATCCCTTTCTGATTTGCCCGCTTTCCGTTCTGTATGGAATCACAGATCCCGCTTTCACAAATAGCGGCAGCTGACGAAGCGGCGCCTCCACCACCCAGCTCTGCCCTGCAGCATATCGTCTGCCGCTGTGGTAATCGTACCAGGTTCCATCACCGGGAAAATAGACGCTCAGCTCTCTGATTCCGGGTTCTGTGACAGGTGCCACAAGAAAAGCATCGCCAAACCTGTACTGATTTTCCCGATCTCTGAATCCCCTCACAATTCCCTCTCCTGTCTGGCGCGTAACGTGTGCGTGAGTATAAATGTAGGGAAAAAGGCGTGATCTCAAAGTTGAGTACTCATTCAACGCATCCATTACACTTTCATCGGCTGAGCTGAAAAGTGTTGCCTGGTTTTCATTAGTAATAAGGTGCATCACAGGCATAAAAGATGCCAGCTGAATACGGCGAATCATAAGTTCAGTATCCGAGCCCGTTCCGGTATTCCCGGAATCGATATCTACCGGAAGTGATAAAAACGGCGTGTTGTAGGTGCTTAAAATTGGTTTGGAATAGGTTTCCAAAACTTCGTGCAGCCCTCCCGGATGAAAGGAGTGATCAGATACTTTCGGAACACGGCTCCAATCTACTCCTCCCGGTTCTGAGGTCAAAGCCGGGTACCGAAGAGAAGCCGGATCAAAAGCATACTCAAGGCCTCTGAATACAAAAGAACGCTCTTCATGCGAAAAAGCCTGGTATCGGGCCGCGTTCAGGTTTTCCGTTTGACCAGGTGTTATATGTCCGGTTACTTTCAAAAACTGGTACCCTGCTTCAAAGATATTTGAGCCGGCACCGCTGTTGCCACCAAGAAGATCATCAGCCTCAATCTCCAGGCCCTGAACAACTCCTGATTCATCAAATAGATTTATTTGGTTCAGTCCCGAATTGTTGTCCTGTAAACTTCTCCAGAACGCATCCGGAATGAATGGCCAGCTTATTTCTTCACTGCTTGATGGATCAAAAGGCTCTTCAAACGCATTCCCGAAACCTAAAATCGTCCCAAAATACCAGTCGGGCGGGAGCATAACCTGCTGCTCCCGAAAGAGAACGGCAGCGTTGATTTCAGGTGATATGGATGCCGGTAATCCAAGGCCTGAAGGAGGGGCAAAATCGTTGAATGACATTTGCAGTTTATGAATCTGAATTCCGTCACTTCCTCCCGTATGAATCCGGATTGAGTAGTGGCCGCTCTCTCTCAGGGTAATCATCCCGGTATCCCCTTCTTCACTCCTGTAATTTGACCACTGAAGGCGGCTGCCGGATGAAAGCTCCACCTGAAATTGTTCAGTCAGAAAACCGTCCGGGCCGGTGACCGTTACAGCGACCGAAGAGTGAGAACCATTCTCCTCAGACGGAAGTCCGAGACCTAAAATCCAAAAGGAGTACCGGCCGGCGTTGGAGAGATAAAAAGAAGAATTAAGACTGACAGAACTATCAGGCTCAGAGACATCAGAAAGTAAACCGGAACTGTTCAGATAGCGTACAGGTTTCCAGTTAGGTTTTTTGTCCTCATCAGTAAAATCGATAGATATGATACCGTCTGTCTCATAATAATCTGCGGCAGGATAAGGGGAACATGCGCTGAAAACAAGGAGAGTAAGCAGCAAAAGTAGTGCGCAGGAGTAATTCGTAATTCTCATTTTTGTTGTAAGGCGAATGCTGATATTCAGTTCAAGAATATCACTATAGCACCGAAACTGCAAAATTGAGTTTGATCATGTTCCAGGTAAATTCCTGCAATTTATAATTTTTTATAGTCGCTTCAAGCAATTACACCGTTGATCTTAAGCACCGTCAATTTTTAATGCAGAAGATTTAACTGTGCCTCAGGAATTGGAGTTATTTACCTGTTTTTTAAAGTCTTTAGACATTTTGAGAGTCGGAACGTATTGCTCAGGAACAATCACTTCTTCATTTGTTTTTGGATTCCTTGCAACGCGCTGTGCTCTTTTTACAACTTTAAAACTGCCAAAACCTCTTAGTTCAATTGTTTCACCGCGCTTCATTGAATCTATTACTGTATCAATAAATCCGTTCACAACCGCTTCGGTCTCTACTTTTGTAAGTCCTGTGGATGATGATATTACATCAACGATGTCTGCTTTTGTCATAACGAGCTATCTTTTTTGCTTATAGGTGTTTAGGGCGTAATTAGTTAACTCATAATTGCGCTCTGTTGCATACAAAGAGCTTTCAAAGTTAAATCGTTCATTAGTTTGCCAATTTTTATTAAAAAGTAACTCATATTATTTATACATTCGGAGCTGAAGTAATCGCAACCACATAAATACGTATTAGACTCCTTCGATACAGTTATCTCCCGGCTATCAGATCTATTTTGGAATACCCCGAAGTGTACCGCTTAAGGCCAAGTAATAATCTTTAAATTACTGCCATTGGCGGTGTTTGTTCTGATCCGGGCTTTCACTGACGACCTTTTCATACGTATTAGACAGATTAGGTTTACTTCTAAGCTATTTTTTCACAAAAAATCCTAAATCTTTCATTACATTCGTACTGATTTTAACCTGAATGCCTAAAAAATATTTATGGATACCTTTGAGAGCATCATATTTACCCTTGAAAGACTGGTATGGAGTTTTCCAGAGTCAGTTTTTGGCTACGACTCGCTACCCCTCTTAGTTGTCGTAATCCTCGGTTTTGGGATTTTTATCACAGTTCGCCTTGGTTTT
>CAZKIZ010000022.1:0-4871 GCA_964552935.1 uncultured Rhodohalobacter sp.
ATAAATATTAGTCCTCAATTTAGTCATGCCGGACTCCGATCCGGCATCTCCTGCCCATATCAACGGAAGGATATCCCGTCCCGAACGCCTTCGGGATGCGGGATGACGCCCTTTTTGGACAGCCCCAGGTCTTCCTTGCTACTGCACTCGTCAGACGAAAAAGACAATCGTCTGACGAGGAATGCTACATCCCGGTCAGGATAATCTTCCCCGCATTCTCATTGTTTTTCATTCTTTGGTGCGCTTTCTCCACATCTTTCCAGTCGTAAACAGAGTCGATCACAGGTTTCATCTGCTTTGATTCGATCAGCTCAAACGCCTCATCAAGAAACTGCTCTGTGAGCAGCGCCTTGTACTCCTTGCTTCGGTTGCGAAGGGTGGAGCCCCGGATGGTTAGACGCTTACGGAGAACCTGCCCGAGATTCATCTCTTCAACAGTTGCGCCGCCCAGCAGGCCGAGATGTACCATTCGACCATCCATTGCCAGCACGCGGATGTTCTTCTCCCAGTATGGGGAACCCACAAAATCAAGGATCAGGTCAACAGATGATTTTCCGGTCTCATCTTCAATAACATCAGCAAAATTTTCAGTCTTGTAATTGATCGCCAGATCGGCTCCGAGAGACCGGCATAGGTCCAGCTTCTGGCTGCTTCCCGCGGTAACAATCACCCGGGCATTGAAAATCTGTTTGGCAATCTGAATGGCCGATGTACCCACACCGCTGGCACCCGCGTGAATGAGTACGGTCTCCTCATCAAAAATTTCACCGTTCCAGAGCAGTCCCTGGAAAGCAGTGAGAAATGTCTCCGATATTCCGGCAGCCTCTTCAAAGGAGAGAGACTCCGGCATCGGCATGGCGTGGCTGGCAGGAATGGTGCAATATTCTGCATATCCGCCGCCCGAAAGCAGTCCAAAGACCAAATCACCCTCCTCAAACTCTGTCACTTCTTCCCCTGTTTTTTCAACCCGGCCGGCCATCTCAAGGCCAAGAATAGGCGAAACTCCGTCAGGTACCGGGTAGTTTCCCGACTTCTGCAGCAGATCGGCGCGGTTAAGGGCGGTGGCCTCAATTTTTACGAGCAGCTCGTACGGGCTGGGTTCCGGGGCAGGATACTCGCCCGGCTTCATTTCCGGTTTACCGGAGGTGTTGTCTACGATCAATGCTTTCATTGCAGGCCTGTTTTTGTGAGAAGGGTTTTAACCATGGTGTTGAAATCTTTCGACATCTCAAAATAGAGAACCGGGACCAGAAAGATCAGCAGAAATAGAATACTTTTCAGGGCCAGTTCGGGAATCATCATCTCAAAATGGATCAGCCACGCGGGAAGCAAAATGGCTGTAGTTCCCAGTAAAAGCACAAGTCCGGTTTTGATCGTCAGCGGCTGAGTCTTCAGTTTCCACCAGACATAAATATATTTTACCCCGTTATAGAAAAAAATCGAAAAGGTGGTGGCAAACGCGGCTCCGTTAATACCATACAGCGGTATCAAAACGTAGTTTGCCGCGATTGTGATCAGGGCGAGAAAGAGATTCGTATAGAAGGCAACCCGGTAATGTTTTGAGTTGACCAGTATGGTGCCGTTCAGGCCGGCGATCAGGTCAATCATCTTGCCGATCCCAATAATCAGAACGACCCAGATTCCGGCGGCGTATTCATCAGGCAGGATCCAGAAGAGCAGATCGATATTGAGCCAGATCAGTCCGAACACGAGAATTCCGGTTAACGCCTGGTTGAGCGACGTTTTTTTATAGATTTCATCAACGCGTTTCCACTCGTTGTTCTCGATAAATTCGGCCACAAACGGAGCGGCAATTTTTTCGATAGATCGCTGCGGAACGGTGATGACCGAAGCCACGTAAAAAGCGATGGCGTAGACGGCCGTCTCGGTCAGTCCCGCCATGGAGCCGAGCATGATTATGTCTACGTTCCAGACCAGGATGGTTGTGAGCCCGCCAAGAAGGGAGTAGATACCGTAAGTTGAAATTCCGCGGACGATCGGTTTTCGAAGAACCGAAAAATTTGGTGCGAGACGAAGCTCCCCCATCCTGTAGATCTGTGTGATAAGGATGGCCGGCTGCGCTGCATAGCTGATTGCAAAAAGGAGTATGAAGGCCGCAAAATCGATCACACCAAAAAAGTAGAGTGTGAGAAACAGAATGATAAAGATCCGCTGCAGCACCTCATTTACAAGCGAGCCGGATATGGAATCGCGCAGGGAGCGGAGGTAGCTGTTGAGCACCTCAAAATAGAGCAGAAAGAAGGTGATCGGCAGAATCCAGAGGTAGTACTCCACAAAAAGCGGGGATTGATCAATGTAGTAATCAACCAGCAGATCCTGGAAGATCCAGAAAAGAGCCCCGAAAAGGAGGAAGCCGATCAAGGGGATCAGGAATACCCAAAAGAGCATGCCGTGTTGTTTTCCGCTTACATTTTGGAAGAAAGGGAAATATTTGATGATCGAGTTCCGCACACCAAGATGTGCAAACTGAGAGCTTATAAAAGAGGCCGAGATAAGAACGCGCGTGAGCCCGTACTGGTCCGGGTTCAGAATATGGGGATAGAGAAGTACGGTTAGCACAAATCCGAGAGCAATCCCCGTGTAGGTGATGATGGCGTTGGTTAAACTCTGTTTTAAAACAATTCCCACACGTTCTCAGATCTGGTTAAATGGGCAGTATGAAAGAGTGCAAGGTATGGAATATTGGAGAGATCAGCAGAAGGGATTGGTGTGTTCAACTAAAAACCGGGCCTTCTGTTTATGAAAAAACTCTGTCAGATGATGATGCGCCTGACTGGCGGCAGGCAGCTTCAAATTAAAGAGTGGTATTTGATCTTGTAATTGGCCGTAAAATAAATCACTTTAGCGTAATCTACTGTGGCTGTAGCAGATGCACTTCATCAGAATTTATATTATATGAATGTTTCTGATCTGTAAAACATTTAATGATATAATTTTTAAGCTAAAACAATCAATCAGACAGAAAAAATATGGAAGCAATTCAAGATATTGACTTCATGGAAATTGTAACTACATACGGACCAAATTTGGTCTGGGCGATATTAACGCTGGTCGTCGGTTTATGGATCGTAAAATTAATTGTTCAGGGCGTTCGCAGAGGGCTTGATAAAGGGGACACGGAAGAGACTTTAAAATCATTTCTTGTAAGCATTGTATCCATCCTTTTGAAGGTTATGGTATATATTACAGCACTTGGAATGCTGGGTGTGGAAATGACCTCGTTTATCGCTATTCTTGGTGCTGCCGGTCTTGCTGTAGGTCTGGCGCTGTCGGGTGCGCTTCAGAATTTTGCCGGAGGCGTAATTATTCTCCTCTTCAAGCCCTTTAAAGTGGGGCAGTTTATAGAAGCCCAGGGGCATATGGGTACGGTAAGAGAGATCCAGATTTTTGCCACTGTCCTGAAAACACCGGATAATAAGACGATTTTGATTCCTAACGGATCTCTCGCCAACGGATCAATGACAAACTTTTCCGTGGAAGAGAAGCGGCGCGTGGACTGGACGTTCGGTATCGGCTACGGCGATGACATTGATAAAGCGTACGAAGTGATCAAACGACTGCTCTCAGAAGACGAGCGCATCCTTGATGATCCCCAGCCATTTTTAGCACTGAAAGAGCTGGGCGACAGTTCAGTGGATATTACGGTGCGCGTGTGGGTAAAGGCCGGTGATTTCTGGCCCGTACATTTCAGAATGAACGAAGAAGTGTATAAGACGTTTGAAAAAGAAGGACTGTCTATTCCGTTTCCTCAGCGCGATGTACATATTCACAACCAAAATTAAAATACATTCCATTAATAGCCGGTGTAGTTATTGGGAATGACCAGCGTTCGGGATTTTTTTACGGAGGGCCGGGTAACCCAATACACCGATGACTTCAGTTCGGTTATTAATTTTTGAATTATCATTGAAGAAGTCTCTCCTGTTCTCCGGGAAATTCCAGCGGGGCATGGAGAGACTTCTGTCATTTCAACCCATAAAACCGAAACCACTTTTCTAATTAAACTTTAAGGTACAAATGGAAACACTATATGAATTAACGGGAAACTCAGAAGAGTTAACGTCGCTTTTCATTAGTCATGGGCTAAACCTTATTGGTGCAGTTCTTATTCTCATCATCGGGTACGTTTTCGGCGGATGGTCTTCAAATAAGATTAAAAATGCGGCTGAAAAGTCAGATAAATTCGACGATACACTTGCTCCCATATTTGGTAAAACAGTAAAAATAGTGGTGATGATTCTCACTATTCTGCTTGTGTTGGGACAGTTCGGCGTCCAGACGGCGAGCATAATTGCAGTGCTTGGTGCGGCCGGCCTGGCAGTGGGTCTTGCACTGCAGGGCACACTCAGCAATGTGGCTGCGGGGATGATGCTCCTTATTCTGAGGCCGTTCACAATTGGTGATGCCGTAAACATTGGCGGAACGTTTGGGATAATTGATGAGATCGGCCTCTTTACTACCGACATGCACTCTTTTGATAATATCGGGATTGTGATGCCCAATTCGCGCGTGTGGGGGAGTGAAATTCAGAACCTGTCGAAGTTTGATACCCGCCGGGTGGATATGGAATTCGGTATTTCCTACCGTGATGATATGGATAAGGCGATATCACTTATCAGGGAAGTTCTCAGCGAGGATGAACGGATTTTGCCTGAACCGGAGCCGCTGGTTGCGGTATCTGAACTTGGTGATAGTTCCGTTGTGATCAGAGTTCGTCCCTGGACGGAAACGAAGAATGTGTGGCCGCTGCGATATCATATTACAAAAAGCATTAAGGAGAAATTTGATAATAACGGTGTCAGCATTCCATTTCCCCAGCGTGATGTGCACCTGTTTAAAAAGAATTAACG
>CAZKIZ010000022.1:4971-17915 GCA_964552935.1 uncultured Rhodohalobacter sp.
ACCGCTGCCGGAATGGGCGGACAATACCAATGGTTGTAAACAATCTTAGAAAAGTTGCTTCCATACGTAATGTTGATTAAACTTCTGAACTAATAACGCAGGCGATACGCCGTAATGTGCAACCCAAAAAGACGCTTTTATTTTGTCTGAAGAAAAAAAATCTCCCGATACTGAATCCACCCCTATCTTTGAAAATGAGTTTGTTGTTGCAAACAGTGACGGGGAGCTTATCCTGAAGAAGACTTCTCTGTTCGAGCAGCGAAAACTTGCTGAAGTGGATGCAGATTCAGCAGAGGAAGAAGTTGAAAAGCTTGAAAAAGAGTTCAAAAAGCTTAAAAATAAAACAGATCAGTTCTTCAAGGATTTGATGGAGGCAGACGCACTAAATAGAGAAGAGCTGAAAAAATCGTTTGAAGAACTCAAAAAAACCGTGCTTTCTGCTGACGCCATAGGGGATTTTGAAGCTTTGATCAGCAGTTCCGAAGAGCGGTTTGAAAAGTTTTTAGAATCGGAAGAGGAGAAATCTGAAGAGCCGCCTGTAGATTCGAAAGAAACAAAGTTTGAAGAATCAGAAGAGGAGACTGAAAAAGATCATCCTGAAGAGAAAGCTGATGCTGATGCTGATACCGATGTGAAGGAAGAATCGGCCAAACCGGTAAAACCGACGGAAGAACCGCCGGAGGCTGAAACGGATAACGAGACTGAAAAGGCGAAAAAGCCCGAAGATTCTGACGCTGAAGCCAAGCCTGAAGAAAAAGAACCGGAGGATGATCTCTCTGAAACAGAGACGTACTACAAAGATCTCGCCGATAAAGCGGAGCAGCTCGTTGAGGTTAGCGACTGGGCCTACGTAGCGATGGAGTTCGATAATATAGATAACTCATGGAGTGAAGGGCCCGATCCTGAAGATATTGAGATTGCCGGATACCGCGCAAAAATTGATACCCTTCGCGAGGAGTTTGAGGAGAAAAAGCAGGCGCATTACGAAGAGCAAAAACGTAAGCGGCAGGAGAACCTGGAGAAAAAGCAAGGGATTCTCGCATCGTTAAAGAAAATTGTGGACGAAGAGCAGTGGACCGCCACTCGTGAAGTGGGCAAACTGAAGGGGCAGTGGGACCGGGTGAAAGCTGTTCCGGCCGAAGAAGCAGAAGATCTTGAAAAGAAATTCAGCTCACTTCTCAGCACGTTCGACGATCATAAAGTGGATCGGCTGGTAAAGAAGAAACAGAAAGAGCAGGATAACCTCACCGGAAAGCTGGTAATTCTGGAAAAGATGGAGCAGTTCGTTGAAAAACTGGATGATTCGTCTGACTGGAAAGAGATGGAAGAGGCGTTTGAACGGCTGGCAAAACAGTTCCGGAAAATCGGCCGCGTTCCGGTGGAGAAGAACCAGGAGGTCTGGAACACCTACCATCAGCTGCAGGATACATTCCACTCCATGCGGTTCAAGCACGATAAAAATTATCGCGAGACGATTGAGAAACATCTTGGCCGTAAGAAGAAGCTGATTGATGAAGCAGAAGCACTGATTGATGCTGACGACCTGGCCGATGCCGCTCGTAAAGTAAATAAACTGCACAGGCGCTGGAAAAAAGCGGGCAATCTGCCACAGAAGGATGAAAATGATCTTTGGGACCGTTTTAAAGCGGCAACCGACGCCTTCAATGAGAAGAAATCGGAAAACATTGACGTGCTGCGAGACCAGGAGCAGGAGAACCTGGACGAAAAACATAAGCTGATTGAACAGGCCGAGAAGCTAAAAGATTCTGAGGATTGGGAGCAGACGCATCGCGAGCTGCAGAGCCTGATGGATAAGTGGAAAAATGTTGGGCCTGTGCCGAAGCGCTCTTCCGGTAAAATCTGGAAGAAGTTTAAAGGCGCGATGGACCATTTTTACGACCGGCGCCGCGATCACTTTAAGGAAGTGAAAGAGGAGCGAAAAGATAATCTGAAGGAGAAGGAAGAAGTTTTAAGTAAACTGCGGGAACTGAAAGATCACGAAGATCCCATTGAGGCGGTCAATATTGCGAAACCGCTGCAGGATGAATTTAAAAAAGCCGGGTATGTTCCGATAAAGCATAAGAACAGAATGTGGAAAGAGTATCGCGAAATATGCGATGTGATCTACGACCGGTTCAGAGCAGCTAAAGCCGCGGTTGATGTGGTGGGGCAGGATAATATTGAAAACTTCTCCAAAGATGATATTGCCGATATTCGTAAAATGAATAGTAAAGCATCATCTCTCCGGAAACAGATTTCAAAAATGGAGCAGGAGTTGATTCAGCAAAAAGAATCGCTGAGCTACTTCAAGCCTTCCGGAAAAAGCAACCCGCTGCTGGACGATGTGAAGAAAAGAATTGAAAAGGCAGAGGATGAGATCAACTCAAAAACCGAAGAGCTGGCGGAGCTTGAGAAACAGATCGATCTGATTAAAAAAGAAGGGGATTGAACTGGGGTGAAGACCCACAGGGAATTATCCGGAAAGGAGTTGTGATTGGCTAAGAAATATGAAAAAAAAATCTTCCTGACCAGAGTTCAGCAGCAAGACCTATTCGGTCGTGTAGAAAAAGATGTAGGGCCGGAGCACTTCGTTTATTTTAAGACCGGTGATCAGCTTGCGAAACAGCTTGAGTCTGAACTGCCTGCAGCCGTCGTTTTTGATGAAAATCACGTCCGCAACCTGCCTGAGTTTGTGGAGGATAATTTCACCAAAAAGCCGGGTCTGCGGTTTATCCCCGCCGCTGTTATTACCGACGATCCGGAGCAATCAGCCGCTTTCTTCAGCAAATGTCATTTTCCGGTTACTCTCATACGACGCGATTCGTTTGACGAGCTGCTCCAGTTCATAGAGTCAGCCCTGAAGCCATCTGTAAAAGTAAAGTTCTGGGGCGTTCGCGGGTCAACCCCGTGCGCCAACAGCGAAAATATCTATTATGGCGGGAATACCAGCTGCGTGCAAATCCAGATTCCCGGATATGATAAACTGCTCATTCTCGACTCCGGTACAGGTATCCGAAACCTGGGTAATTTTACATCGAACTACTCAAGCGGTAAAATTGAGGGGGATCTGTTTATTACGCACCCGCACTGGGATCATATCCAGGGATTTCCGTTCTTTATGCCGTTCTATAAAAAAGGGAACACGTTTAACATTCATATGCCTGAGCAGTACCGCGGTGGAGCCAAAGAGATCCTTTCCGGGCACCTTACCAAAACTTTTTTCCCGGTTACGCTCGATATGCTTGCATCAGACTTAACCTACATCACTCAGCCCGAGGAGCCACAGGATGAGGGGGCATTTACGGTAGACTATTTTGTTGCGAACCATCCGACAAAGACGGCGATCTACAGGTTTAAGATTTTTGATTATACCATCATCTACGCCTCAGATAACGAGCTTCCGTTAACCTCATCACCACTCCGGTATGTTGATAAATTCTGTGATTTTATCAGAGATTGCGATCTTTTGATTCACGACGGCCAGTACAACCTGGAACAGTTTAAGGAGCGTGAAGGGTGGGGGCATTCGGCATGGGAACGGGTAGTGGAGCTGGCAAAAAAGAGCGGTGTAAAGCGTCTATATCTAACGCATCACGATCCCAATTCGAGTGATGATGATCTGAAAAACCTTTCGAAAAGGCTTCAGTCCTACAAAAATGATCCGTTTGCAGCCCTCGAACTTGCTCGCGAAGGGCAAACGGTAACGCTGCCGGTTGAAGAGAATCTGATTCCCAGTAAATAAAAAGCCTCACCGCTTATTTGCGTGAGGCTCTGTAATCTTGAGAAATTTAAGATCAATATCTTACAAAAAGATCCGAATTCCGAGTCCGCCGTTTACGTCAAACGTGGTTTCGGGAACGAGATCAAGGAGCGGGGCAACTTCGAAAAAAGCAGACAGGCGGGTGTCAGGGATATTGAACTGAAGTCCGATCGGTATACGGGCACCAAGTCGGGGATCATCAGCGAGTTTTACGCGGGCACCAAGGCCGTAGTAAAGAGCAAGTCCGCCGGTATCGGTATCAAGCCAGTTGTGACGGAGATAGTCGGAATGGATATGAACAGAACCACTTCCGCCGAAAGACCAGGCAATGCCGGCATCAAAAGCCGTATTATCTGACTGCCACATTTTAAGACTCAGCCCGGTTGGTTCACCGAGGATGATTCCAAGTTCGGTATTGCTGTGCCTGTCCTGGGAAAATGCGTCGGTGGTAAACGAAAAGGCAAATAGAAGGGATAGCAGTAATGAACTGAGAACTAATTTTTTCATTGAATAATGTTTAGTTGAGTTATCTGTAAAAGAGTTGATATTGAAACAAGTATGTAATGTTCCGTTATTATGTCATCATTTTGAGATGATTAGAACGGAGATCATTCATTTCTTGAAATATACACATATTTACAACGGACTATATTCTTGTAGTAATCTTAATTTGACACATAATCCTATCAAAATTAAAAATCAGATCGTAATGGCTGAAAATCTGCTGATTATTTTTGTGAAAAACCCGGTTGCCGGTGAAGTTAAAACCCGGCTTGCAGCCTCTATCGGTGATATGAACGCGCTGCAGGTTTATAAATCTCTGCTGTCTCACACCAGGAATGTCGCTTCAGAGGCGGAGGCTGACCGCCAGGTGTGGTACTCTTCAAAAATTGACAGGAGGGATGCGTGGGAGTCCAACCTGTTTGAAAAGAAATTACAGTCCGGCAGCAATCTCGGTGAACGAATGGGCAACGCATTCAGCCAGAGTTTTGAACAGGGGTACAAACGGGTTGTGATTATTGGAAGTGACTGTGCCGAGCTTACTTCGGATCATATCGAGAAAGCTTTTCATCTGCTCGAGAGTCACGACGCCGTAATCGGCCCTTCCGAAGATGGGGGGTATTACCTGCTGGGACTTACCCAATTCCATCCGGAAATCTTTAGGGATGTGGCGTGGAGCACTTCGTCGGTTCTGGCACGGACAATTGAAAAATTTGAAGAGAATCAAATTAGCTACAAAGAGCTGGAAACACTGAATGATATCGATAACGAAGAAGATTTTAAGAAAAGTGACCTGACCCTGCCATATGTCGATTAGCGTCATTATTCCAACCCTAAACGAAGCTGATGGGATTACGCATCTGCTGAAAGACGTTCAGGAGCGGAGCAGCGGATTGGTATCTGAAATCATTGTGGCCGATGGCGGGAGCCGGGATAACACACCTGAACTTGCCAGGGAAGCAGGGGCTGATGTGATAACGTGCAGAAGAAGCGGGCGCGCAGCACAGATGAATGAGGGAGCCGGCGCTGCCAGCGGAGACATTCTCTACTTCCTGCATGCCGACACCATACCTCCCGACAGCTTCGACCGCCTGATCCAAAATGCAGCTGCAGACGGGGCCGGATCGGGCTGTTTTCAGCTCCGGTTTAGCAGCAGCCATCCCGCACTCCGGCTTTACGGCTGGTGCACAAGGTTCAAATCCACGCTGCTCCGATTCGGAGATCAGTCGCTGTTTGTAAAACATGAGCTGTTCCTAAAAACCGGTGGGTTTGATGAAGATCTTATAGTGATGGAAGATCAGGAGATGGTTCGAGGCCTGAAACAGCGCACATCCTTCAGGCTGCTAGATCAGCATGTGGTTACCTCGGCCCGAAAATACGAAGAGAATGGCGTGTATAAACTGCAGCTTGTCTTTACACTTATTCTGATTTTATACTATTTTGGAGCTCAACAAGATACGTTGGTTCATCTATATAAATCCCTGATCCAATTTGGCAGGTAGTATTATATGAATGTTAATTCGGGTTTGTGGTGAGGCAATTATCCATAAAATTTCGTAACGTTGAGCCCACGAAAAAAAATAATGTTTTAGCTCTATATGGCATACATCCGATACGGATTCGCTCTTTTCATTTTTTTCATGCTCGCTCCATCTCTCAATGCTCAGTTTCTTTTTGAGCGGGCCGCAACCGATGTAAACCAGCTCGGGCTGTCCGTCACCAATGTTGGTGTGATAGGCAAGGCCGACGTCAGGAACAATCCCGATGCCGGGGCTTCCATGAGGTTTCCAATAAACTCAGGAACCGAGCATCTTTTTGAGGCAGGTTTATGGATTGGAGCCCAGGTGCAGGGTGGGCTCAGGGTATCAACGGCTGCCGTTACAAACCCTTCCGGCTACAGCAGGGGGCAGTCCGGATATGAATTTACACCCGATGCTCCACTTCGATTTGAGGGTCCCGAAACCGGTCTTGGCATCAGCGATCAGGATATTATTGCAAATTATACCGATCGAAATCTAATTGTTCCGGGCACCGTCACACCGATCAACAATCACGACTCCCCGCTTTATGCTGACGTTGAGCAGACCAGCCTCAACTGGGCCTTTCCGTTTACGGAAAACTACTCCATCATAAAGCTCGAAATTACAAACAACAGTAACATCCATCGCGAAGCTGGCGGATTTACCTGGGAGAATGTATATGTAGGCCAATACGCTGATATTGTTGTTCGAAACGTATTTACAACCCAGGACCAGGGATCTGCCTTTTTTAATAAAGGCGGGCTCGGCTACCTGGACGATCTTTACACCACCTATGCATTTGATGCCGGCTCAAACGACAGCCCGAGCATTAATACGTACGGCGGGATGACGATTCTTGGATCTGAAGTGACGAATCCTGAAACGGGAGAAACGATTTTTTACCACCCGATGAACCCGGTGGTTGAGGATTTCGGGATCGGAACGCCGGTTGTGGAGCCAAGTTACTGGAGTTTTGGTACCGGAACCGGTGCTTTCCAGGGCCCAAATAACGATCAGCTGCGATATGACCGGATGGTCGATTCTTTTCCGCTTGATGATGTGGCGCCGGGTGCGACTGAGACGTACCGTGAACGCCTGAGAACAGACGGACAGAACTCTGCCGGTAATTATATCTCCATGCTTTCCATAGGCCCGTTCGAGAGGGTTGAGCCGGGAGAAACCATCACTGTATACTTTGGATTTGTTGCGGCACAAAAGCCGAACGAATTCCAGGGACTGGCGGGCAAACCGGTGGATAATGAGCAGAGCCGGTCTCGTTTCGTTGAGAGCATCAACTCAATGTTCCGCGTGTTCTTAGGTGAAGATACCGACAGTACAGGAATTTATACTCCCGAGAAAGATGTGAGCGGCACCGGGCAGCTCGATCGTTTTCGTTTTCCGACTCCGCCCGATGTGCCAAAACTTCGTGTAGAACTGGATGCGGGAACAGCAACTCTCTACTGGGATCGCGGTGCGGAAGATACGGTGGACCCCGTAACCAACGAACAGGATTTTGAAGGATACAGAATTTACAGAACCGATCTTGGAGACGATCTTAACCCTACACCCAGGCTGATTCGTGAATACGACACACCCGGCAACGATATAGGATTTAATACCGGCTTCGATGACATCCTGCTGGATGAACCGGTAACATTTCCTGATGATGATACAGAATACTGGTATAAATTTGAGGTAAGCGGACTGCTGAGCGGCTGGCAGTACCAGTTTTCGGTAACGGCGTTCGATTTTGGAAGTGAAACATTTGATATTGGCCCGCTGGAAACCAGCCCGAATGTAAATGCTGTTCGAGTATTTCCCGGAACACCGGTCAATGAAAACTTCAGCGACAACGGTGAAGGTCAGAAGGTAGGCGTTTATCCAAATCCTTACAGGGTAAATGCAGCATGGGATGGCGGAACAGAGCAGACACGGAAGATTATGTTCACAAACCTGCCGGGTCGTGCTCAGCTGCGCGTTTATACTCTGTCAGGCGATATTGTTGCGCAAAAAAACCACACGTCTGAAGGGATCGGTGATATTCAGTGGTACAACCAGTTTAGTTCCGAAAACAGGATTTTATCAGGAGGAGAGTTAGCCTGGGATCTGCTTTCAGAAGCTAATCAAAACTTAACAACAGGTTTATATCTGTTCACGGTGAAAGACTTAGATTCAGGCCACGTACAAACCGGCAAATTTGCCATTATTAAATAGTTTTTTATAACCACAATTAAACACACAACAACATGAAACAGAAGCTACAAACTCTACTTTGTACACTGCTGCTCTTTGGCTTTATATCAGCCGACTTTGCAGCTGCGCAGGAAGGGCCGCAAGATGTAACTATCCGCGACCTGAACACTTATGATAATCTTGAAAGTTACGACCAGATAAGTGAGCATCCGCTAGCGGGTGAGCAGGTTAGACTCACCGCAATCATTGTGAGCAACCCCCGTACTTCCGGTCTTGCAAGTTTTAACTCCGAAGCGGGTACCATTGGCCGGATCCACGTTTTTATGGCCGACACTACGGCCCTTGAAGAAGGCAATGATGGAATGTACATGCAGATTGTGCAGGGAAGCGGTACTTCCGCATTTGGTTCAGTTGAAAACTGGGATCGCGGCGATGTAGTTACCATCACAGGTGAACTGACCTTTTTTGGACAAACAGGCCAGTTTGTTGTTAATGAGATAGAGGAGTTCTTCGGAAACGCCAATAACGATTTTGACGGGCTGGAGCGATTCAGACCTCTTCTTGAACCTGTTGAAGTTTCCCCGGCTGAATTTCATGTTCAAACAGGACCTAATGAAGTGCAGCTCGATCTCGAGGCGTACCAAAAGTTCCATAGCATGTATATCCGTATCAGCGAAGGAACCATGGCTAATTACAGTGGTGATGAAGAGAGACCAAATTTTACCATCAATAAAGATGGTGCTTTCACACCGCTGAGAGATATCTCATTGCGATTCAGAAACGACCGTGACGAGTATCGCGCAGGGTATAACTACAGGCGACCTGAAGACGGAGATTTTATCCGTCCGGCAATCGGTTCGGCTGTAAATGCAAGCGGCTTTTTGGTAATCAACGAGTTTACCGATGGATTTAGCTTTGCCAACGGTGAGGGCGGCCTGAATATCGCAATCATGGAAGATGGAATTCTCTGGCTCGATGATGATACCCGTCTTGAAAATGGTGTCTCCGAGGATGGGACCTTCGAATGGCCCGTTGACTTTGAATTTATTGCTGCACCACCGCAGGTACTGGACGTTGCCCTTAATCCGGCCTCAGAAAATAATGTATACACACCCGATCAAACCGTTACTGTGTCTGCCCTGACAGCAGCACCTGATGATGATGCTTCTGTAACGATAGACTCGGTAATTGTAAACTATACAACCCGAACCGGCGGCGCACAGCGAATTGCCCTGAGTGATGTTGGCGGAGGGAATTATGAGGCTGAACTTCCGGCTCTTGTGGCATTTGAATCACCTTCATTATTTGTAGAAGCTTACGGAAGTAACCAGCTTTCCGGTCGCTTTCCGGTTACAGGTAACATTTCCTTCTTTGTTGACGGTGGAACCATAACGTCCATTGAAACCATCCAGCGAACTGCTGATGACCAGGTTGGTCCCAGCCCGCTTCAGGGGATTACGGGTCTCGATTTTGACATCACGGCTACCGTTACATCTGCACCCAGTGATGGCGTGATTGCAGTGCAGGAAGGTCCGGAACCATGGTCAGGTATCTTTTTAGCTATTGGCCCTAATACGGCAAATCTTCAGCGGGGTGATGTTGTAAATATTACCGGCGCTAATGTAAATGAAGCGGAAATTGCGAACAACAGCAATACTTATTCCTACCTCTCAAATCTGTCGCTAACGGTTACAGGCTCAGAAGATTTGTCATCTGTAGTGCCTGTACTCACAACGGAAGAGTTTAATGAACCGGTGGCACCCGGTGAGGCGTGGGAAGGAATGCTTGTAACGTTCGAAAACGTGAGGATGCTGAATGACCAGGGATTTGGTGAAGTCACTTTCGCCTCAATTGTGGAGGGTACAGACGACACTCTTCCTGAAACTGTTTACATCAACTGGGATACTCGTGCCGGAGCTATTGGCGAGACCGGCTTCCCCCAGGATTTCAACAGGCACGCCATTTTAGGCAGTGATCTCACCAGCGTAACGGGCCTGGTCACCAACACTTTTGGTATTACAAAAGTTATACCCCGAAACCTGAACGACATCCAGGGCGAGAACTACACGGTTCCCCGGCCGCTGTTTGGACTTACCAGCCCGGCAACAGGCGCTGAAGTTGGCGTATTTGGCGGAAATGATATAGAAGTAGCGTGGCAGTCGTTCAATCCGAGAGATTACGACGGTGATACCGTAACGTTTGAGTGGGTTCTGTTTGGGGCCGACAGCACAGAGATTGTTGCCGTTCAATCCAACAACGATGGAAGCAGTGCACAGGTTACGCTTCCGTTTGAAGTTGTTGACGGACTGCTTGCCGACCTTGGCGTTGCTGATGGAGAGAGCGTGGATGTTCTTTGGAGCGTCAGAGCTTCTGATGGGGAAAACACAATCTTGAAATCCAATTTCCTGGATGGTTCAGGCGGCGGAACAACCCGGGCACCGGGAGTCAGTCTGTTCGAAGCAGCATATAATGAACTGACACTGACACGGGGCGAAGTCACATCAAATGAAGAGTTTGCCGGAGCACCGCGTACGTTCGAACTTCAGCAGAACTTCCCGAACCCGTTCAACCCTACCACGCAGATTAACTACGCAGTTCCTCAGCAGTCTGAAGTGAAAATTGAGGTATACAACGTAATTGGCCGGCGTGTCGCAGTTCTGGTAGACAGGGAAATGGCACCCGGAAACTATACCGTAAATTTTGATGCGTCATCACTGTCGAGCGGTATGTACTTCTACCGCCTGCAGGCAGGAAGCACACTATTGACCAAGAAAATGACGCTGATCAAATAAAATTAAAATAAACCTGTCAGCGTCAATCAAGGAATCAGTTTACTTTGAGCCGACGCTGACAGAAACCCGTTAAGCCCCGAGTATCGGGACCAGAAAAACACTGGCACCGGGAATGCTGTCAGGTCTGTTTACTGCAGACCGACATTTATCAGCTTAACAAGAGGTTTTAAGAGTATAAATAAATTTCTGAACCGGTGACGGATACTCCCCGGTTCTATTCTTTTTTTTAGCAAAATCAGCCAGATGCAAGCATACGTACGATTATCGATTCTTTTTTTCATTTTGGGTTCTTTACTGTTTCTCTCCTGTGATTCATCACTGGACGGGAATCGGATCGAAAACCAGCCGCCCCGAACATTTCTCACGGTAGACAACATTGCTATCGATGAAGATAACCGGCTTTCGAGCCGTGTGGACATCTCCTGGTGGGGCGATGATCCCGATGGTTATATCGTTGGATACGAATACGCCATTGGTGATACCTCTGAGGGGAGCTGGAACTTCACCACCCGCACCGACAGCACGTTCATACTTCCAATAAGTCCGGGAGAAGAGACCGATGACGTACTTTTTGCCGTTCGCGCCATAGACAATGATGATGCCGTGGATCCTGTTGGAGCCTCTGTTGTATTTCCGCTGCGAAACAGCCCCCCTACAACGGAATTAAATCCGCTTGAGCTCCCCCCCGATACCACCTACGGAGTGTTCAGTTTTGGCTGGAATATCTCTGATCCGGACGGAAGAGCAACCATACTGCGAACAGAAATTGCTGTGAATGACACAACAAATGGCTGGACCGAAATTCCCATAGAATCGGAAGATCAGGAAAATTTCTTTGTCACATTTGTAGTCAACGATCATTCTCAGACTACAGCAGATGCTGAACTATATCTTGGGCGGTCTTTCAGAGCAACCGGCGAAACGCTAAACGGTTTTCAGTTAAACAGTGATAATACATTTTATGTGCGAACTGTAGACCGTGCACTGGCTCAGAGTGAAGTTGAAGAGACTACGTGGCATCTTAAACAACAGACATCCAACATCCTCGTGTTAAACGATTATGCAGGCTCTGTTTCTCAGACGAAACTGAATTTTCATGTCGCTGAATTGCAAAACCTTGGATTTGATGTTGACGTGATCGATATCTCAGGCGGTACTGGGCTGCAGGGTGGTATTGTACCATTGAGCAGTGCATTTCCACGGGTTATTCAGCCAACGCTTAGCGTGGCGCTTTCGGAATGGGATCATATCTACCTGTTTTCTTCTGGTTTGACCCGCAACATTAACTACGCTCAGGAGATTTTAGACAGGTTCTTTTCTGAGGACGGCACCTTTTTCGCCTCAATTCCCATCACTAGAGATCAAAGCCGGCTGGACGACCCGTTGTTTAATTTCCTCCCGATATCAAGCTTTGTTGAGGTCAGCGGCAGCCAGATCGGTTTCAGAATTCAGAACAACGCTGAGATATTTTCAATGGCCGGTGGACCGAATCTACGCAACACCGGTGGAATAAATACCGAAATCTGGCCATTTGAAACTGCCGGTGGCGGTACTTCGCTGTACGAGGCAGATCTGTTGTTGCGTCTTACAGGCGGCCGTTTGCAGGAGTATGAAGGAACAAGCACAATTTCAGCGATGAATTCAGAGGGCAACTTTGTCTTTTTTGGGATGGATTTGACCGAAGTTGAAGTTGCGGCAGATGATGAAAATAATGGTGATAACGAAACAGACGGCCTCCGGGAGTTACTTGAGGAGCTACTGATCAACCGTCTTGGATTTACACAACAATAAGGAGCAGATCATGAACTGGATCAACACAGCAGCTACGATTTTTATTTTTGCACTCCTGATGCTGCCTGGAATTGGATATGGCCAGCAAACAGGAACCATTTCCGGGACAATTACAGACGGCGAAACCGGCGACACCATGCCCGGAGTGAACGTAATTATCCGCGGCACAACATTTGGCGCCTCTACCGATATTGATGGAAACTACACCATTCGGAATATTCGTCCGGGTGACTATACCGTAGAGGTGAGTTTTATTGGTTTTGAAAGACTCGTTTTTACCGGGATTCGGGTTAACGCCGGTGAAACTACCGAGCTGGATGCCGAAATTAACCCAATGACCTACTCAGCTGATGATGAGGTGATTGTGATTGGGGAAGCCCCCATTTT
>CAZKIZ010000023.1:0-17809 GCA_964552935.1 uncultured Rhodohalobacter sp.
AAAGTTTACTTAGAGTTAGTCTTCGGCCTCGAAAGAATTGGCGGACTGAGGGAGCCTGAAGATCTGCGGGGACCTTTTATCGTACCGGCCCGTACCCTATTAACAAGCGATAGACGTGGTGGACCATTGATAAAAGGTAGCAGAGATTCCGTGACCGCCGCCAATTGTTTCGCAGCCTTGAATTTTTGGTTCGTTTTGTTTCAAGACAAAATGAACAAGGCATCTAACAAGGTCGATAAAATTGTTTTCTGACTAACTCATCACTTACTGAAGAATCTTCAAAAAGAATCCGAAGAATGAGACTATATGGGTTATGTCAGTCCTTTGTGGGAAGGGGACTATGGGGGGTGATCAAAAGTGGATCAGAACCATGAAATGGATAAATCTAAACTCTGACAGTCATTCCCAACTCTCTGCGTTCGCTTCCCCCTTCTTCCTACGGGGATCCCTACTGCGGGGAAAGGGGGTTTTTATTTTTTCGACCCAAAAGGTCGGGGAGTTAAACAACTTATGTTTAAAGCCTGATTTTTCTACTGCTGCATTCCGTTTAACATTGGTTTGAGATATTCCCAAATGTTATCGGCAATAATCTGCTGTCCTTCGGCGGTGGGATGGATTCCATCCGGCTGGTTGAGCTCGCGAATCCCGGCAACATCTTCAAGAAGAAACGGAATAAATGTGAGCTCGTGCTGCTCAGCTACATCAGAAAACAGCTGGCGGAACCGTTCTGTGTATTGATCACCCAGATTTGGCGGGGCTTCCATACCGGCGAGTACGATTTCAATATCGGGGCTTTTTGCTTTTACTTTCGTAATAATCGTCTCAATATTTTCTTTTGTATTGGCTGGATCAATACCGCGCAGGCCATCATTTCCGCCAAGGCCAAGTACAAAAATGTCGATCTCCTGGCGCAGGATCCAGTCTACCCGACGCGCACCACCGGCCGTAGTCTCACCGCTCAGCCCTGCATTTACAACGTTATGTTCGGCGCCAAGGGAATCAATCTTCTGCTGTATGAGAGCAGGGAAAGCCTGTTCTTCATCCAGTCCGTACCCTGCTGTAATACTGTCACCAAAAAACAGAATGGTTTGTTGCTGAGCTTCAGCTGAGGTGTAAGACAGCAAATAAATGAAAACAAATGCAACCTTTAGCACGGTGAGTCGTTTGATAAAGTTCATAAAAAAATCTTCAGTTAGTAGGAATGGTTTACTTTAATCGTCATGTTACGAAGTTGTTCCAATGCGCGCTGCTTCACGAAGGTTTGCGTTCATTTATAATATCAAACTGTTCAAATGGATAAACCGATTTTAAACGTTCAGAATTTAACAAAAACATTTACGAGCGGCTCAAAAGAATTAACGGTTCTCAAAGAAGTCTCGTTTGCAATTCAACCGGGCAGATCATGCGCAATTGTGGGCCCTTCAGGCAGCGGCAAAACAACTCTGCTGGGACTTTGCGCAGGATTGGATCAACCCACCTCCGGCTCGGTTTCACTCAACGGTTTAGAGATTTCCGCTATGGACGAATCGCAGCTCTCCTCCGTCCGTAACGAACAGATTGGATTTGTGTTTCAGTCCTTCCAGCTCATATCAACTCTCACCGCGTTAGAAAACGTAATGGTTCCCGTTGAGCTGAGAGGAGTTCCCTATCGAGAAGTGGAGAAAAAAGCAACGGCCCTGCTTACAGAGGTAGGCCTTGGCGATCGCCTTGAACACTATCCCAGTCAGCTTTCAGGCGGCGAACAGCAGCGGGTTGGTCTTGCAAGAGCATTTATTCATCAACCCGATATCCTGTTTGCGGATGAGCCCACTGGAAATCTCGATGGCGACACTGGTGCACAAATCGAGCAGCTCATGTTCGACCTCAACTCAAAGCTGGGCACTACACTCGTAATTGTTACACACGACAGAACGCTTGCAGAAAAGTGCGATCGTACCATTGAGCTGAAAAACGGTCAGATTCTCTCAGACACAGAATCTGTTGACTACATAAAACCTGAAGCAGAAGTATCGGTCGCTGAATGAAACTAATCAGAACACTGCTCTCCCCTTTCACATGGAGGCTTGCTCTTCGGGATGCCCGCCCGCAGTGGAAAAGTCTTCTGCTCTATACGTCGGCCGTCATTGCCGGCGTTGCGGCCCTTGTAGCAATATTATCATTCAGAAGTGATGTCTTACTTACCGTCGAGGATCAGTCACGCGAACTACTCGGGGCCGACCTGGAGTTCAGATCCACCGAACCGTTTCCTGAACCTGTAACTGCGTTTATAGATTCCATTGGCGGAAGCCAGGCTTCATCTGTGGAGTTCAATTCCATGGTTCAGTTTTTAAGCTCGGGCGATACCCGGCTTTCTCAAATCAGGGCAATTGAAGGGCCTTTTCCGCTTTACGGCTCCATCACGACCGAACCGACCGAAGCAGCCGATTCCTACAAAGAAGAAAAAACAGCGCTTGTTGAACAGTCTACCATGCGTCAATTCGGACTGGCCGTGGGCGATAGTATTCAGGTCGGCCAGATTACCCTGGCTATTTCGGGCGAACTGAAGAATGTGCCCGGTGAATCTGCAGCTTTTTCCCTGATCGGCCCGAGAGTCTATCTCTCGCGAGATCTGCTTGATGGCTCCGGATTACTGCAGCGGGGAAGCAGAGTGACTTACAAAGAGTATCTGACCCTCGAAAATGCCGAAACGGCCGAACGCTTAGCCTCAGAGTTCAGGCCGCTGGGCAGAGAGCACAGTGTTCGAACGGAGACGGTAGAATCTCGTAAACAGGATTTTGACGCCATCGTTGATAACCTGAGCAAGTTTCTGGGGCTCATCGCTTTTATTGCACTGATGCTGGGCGGACTGGGTGTAGCCAGTGCGGTTTATGTCTACATTAAAAGAAAAACCGGGGCCGTGGCTACGCTTCGCTGCCTGGGTATGGAAGCACACCAGATCATCGGGGCATTTGGACTGCAGATTGCGTTTATGGGGCTGATGGGTGCGGCCATCGGTACGGGTATTGGTCTGGTTCTTCAATCATACCTCCCACTGTTGTTTACAGAATTTCTGCCGTTTGAAATTGTGCAGGGAATCTCATTTCCCGCCATCTTTCTCGGCCTTTTTATCGGACTGGCCATCAGCGTGGGTTTTTCTATCTTACCGCTGATAGGGATTAGCAGTATTTCACCGATGCTGACGCTAAAATCCTCTGATTTTTCGCCTCTGAAAAATCTCACAAAAAAAGCCAAGGGAATCACCACCGCTATTGTTTTTTCAATTGTGGTTTTATTGATCGCCTACACAACCGACAGCATTGTAGTGGCGCTCTTTTTTACACTTGGGCTGATGGTTTCTGTGGCGCTGCTGTGGCTAACCGCACTTCTGCTAATTAAGGCCGTTAAAGGCCTGCGCCTGAAATCTTTTCCATATGTATGGCGCCAGGGAATGGCGAACCTGTTTCGTCCAAACAATCAAACCCCTATGCTTCTCACTACTCTCGGTATGGGAATGCTTTTAATCGGAACACTCTACCTGAGTCAGGAGATGCTTCTGGAACGGATCAGCCTTCAATCCAATGAGGAGCTTCCAAATATTGTTCTTTATGATATTCAGTCTGATCAGAATCAGGGAGTGAATGACATCATTGAGGCAGAAGGCGGCACCGTCATGCAGAATGTACCTATCGTGTCTATGCGATTAAGTGAACTGCGCGGCCGTTCAGTTTCCGATCTTCGTCAGGATACAACGGTAAATCTCAGGGGCTGGGCACTCAGACGGGAGTACCGGGTTACATATAGAAGTGAACTTACCGAATCAGAAACCATACTTGAAGGCGAGTGGATTGGTGAAGGTGACGGACTAGACTCAACCGTACCCATTTCGATTGCTGAAAATATTCAGGATGATCTTAATCTGGCCCTGGGCGATTCGCTCACCTTCAACGTACAGGGAGTTCCTGTGTCAACCGTCATAGCCAGTATCCGTGAGGTGGATTTTCAGCGGCCGGAACCAAATTTCTTTGTTGTATTTCCGATAAATGTTTTAGAAGAGGCACCGCAGTTTTTTGCAACCATTGTGAAGGCCGACAACGATGAACAAGCGTACGCTATTCAGCAAAAAATTGTGGCGGACTTCCCGAACATCTCAGCTATCGATATCAGCATTGCGCTGGCCAGCGTACAAGAATTTTTAGACAAAATATCTATGGCAATTCAGTTTATGGCGCTCTTCAGCATTATCACCGGACTGATTGTACTGGCAAGCTCAATTTCAATCAGTCGAAAGCAGCGCACCAAAGAGTCGGTACTGCTCCGTACACTTGGCGCCGTTAAAAGACAAGTCAGCAGTATACAGACAATTGAATATGTGCTACTTGGTCTGCTTGCTACCCTGACAGGACTGATCCTGGCCATGGCCGCAAGCTGGAGCCTCGCCTACTTCTATTTTGACCTGGCTTTTGTTCCCGATATGACTGCCCTTGCAATACTTTCCCTGATAATTATACTTGCGGCTACCATTATTGGCTGGACCGGCAGCAGGCATATTTATAAGAGTTCACCGATCGATGTGTTGCGTTCAGAAGTAGGTTAGCGAAGGAGCGGCGTGAAATGACAGTAAAACAGAAGATTTGGTACATCTCCGGGCTGGTTGTGCTTCTCTGTTTGTTGATAGCCGCCCTCGTCTACAAATTCACAGGGCATCTGTTCCTGATGATTTTTATCGCACCTCCTCTCATTCACTACTTTCTCAAGAAAAGATACCGGTCAGCTGATGACTCCTTTCGTTGAACCGGATTCCCGGCCATTCAGATGGGCCCGGTTTGATTCCTGTTTTACAGTCACCTCTCCCCTGTTTATATCAACTACATTAATTCGTTTTTATATTCAGTAAAAAATTTGTCGGATGTGGCTAATATTTATAGATTGGAATTCTTAAATGCAGTATTAACACGTAACTGTTTTTGCTGATTTAAAAATATCGATTTTACCTCAGCCCACTAGATGATGACCACAGAAGAGTGGAACAAAATAGAAGCAATTGTTGATGAGGCTCTGAAACTTCCTAAAGAAGAGCGCGATGCTTTCATTCAAAACATGTGCCACGGGGATTTTGAATGCATCAAACATGTCCACAGGTTTCTGGAATCTATAGATAAGGCTGACAGCTTTTTTTCAGGTAAGAAGCGTGTAAAGGATAAAGTAACGGATTATGCTGCTACCGAGCATACTCAGGATATAAAAAACGAAAACCTGATTGGTACCACCATTGGGTCCTATGAGCTGACGGAGATCCTGGGAAAAGGCGGGATGGGAACCGTCTACCTTGCAAAACGAACAGACGGACAGTTTGATCACTCTGTGGCAATCAAAGTGATTCAGAACAAACCCGGACGTTCAGAAATCTACTCCCGGTTTGTTCAGGAACGCCAAATCCTGGCAGGACTCTCCCACGAAAACATCGCCCGCCTCTACGACGGCGGTGTTACTGAGGATGGCATGCCCTATCTTATTATGGAGTATGTAGATGGGACCCCTATCGACACATATTGTGATGAAAACCGGCTCACCATTGCACAGAGAATCAGACTTTTTAAATCTGTTTGCTCTGCGGCACAGCACGCTCATACCAACCTGGTGATCCACAGAGATTTGAAACCGGATAATATTCTCATCACAAAGAATGGTACCGTCAAGATTATGGACTTTGGCATCGCTAAACTGGCAAGAGGCGATCGTGGTACTGAGAGTCCGGCCGGGGAGCTGAACCCGGGGCGATATCTTTCCTTTTCAAATGCAGCGCCTGAGCAGCTAACGGATAATGCTGTGACAACCGCAACCGATATTTACGCGCTCGGTATACTGCTCCACCGACTGCTGGTAGGAGTACACCCTCTGCCGATTAAAAAGAAGACTGCAGGTGAAATTAAAGAGATCATTACCTCATATCAGCCAATTGATCCGGCGAAGCAGTATGAGCGGCTAGATTATACTCAAAAAGAGCAGCTTGCAATCAATAGAAACACCACGTCCCAAAAACTTAAAAAACTGTTGTGCAACGACCTGGAAGCAATCATGATCAAGTGCCTTCGGAAGAAGGCTGAAGAGAGATACCAAACTGCGGAAGATCTCATCCAGGACATAGAGCGTCATGAAAGCAATTACCCCGTAAAGGCAATAGAGGGGTCTAAACTGTATCACACCAAAAAATATTTTATCCGCAACAGGACATCTCTCACTGTTGCTGCAGCTTTTTTTATGATCGCCTCTCTATCGGTTTTATTCTATACCCACCGGATTCAGATGGAAAGGGATATAGCAAAAATGGAGGCGAATAAAGCAAACCAGGTAACCACTTTTGTCCTGGACCTTTTCAAGGGAAGTGATCCCAGCGAGAGCAGAGGCGATGAAATATCTGCACGCGATCTGCTCGACCGCGGTATCGAACGGACCACATATTTGGATAATCAGCCCGAAATTAAAGCTAACATGCTCGAGGTATTGGGTAGAATTCTAACTCAGCTCGGTGAATTTGATGAGGCCGAAGAACTCCTTGCCCAGGCGATACAGATCAGAACAGATCTTTTTGGCGATCTGCACATTGAAACAATCAGTACTCATGAGCACCTTGGATCTCTTCTGAGCTCCCGCGGCGATCTGTTCCAGGCACAAAATGTTCTGGAAGATGCCATCAAAAAACGCGCCGACATTTACGGTCACCAGCAAGCGGCGCTATCAGAGGCAAATACTGAACTCGGATATGTTTACAGAAGGCTGGGAAAACTTCAGGAGGCCGAACAACTTTACCGTAACCTGATCACTATCTACGAGGAAAACTTTGGGCCGGAAGATCCTCTTACGCTTCTTAGCATAAGCAGCCTGGGCGTAACTCTGCACGGACAAGGCAATCTTGATGAAGCCGAAGAGAGATACAGGGATGTACTTGAAAAACGATCTTCTCTGTATGATACGATACACCCTGATGTGGCGATGAGTAAAAATAACCTCGGTGCTCTGCTGCTCAACCAGGGGCGGTTTGAAGAATCTGAACAGTTGCTGAGTGAAGCTCTTGAAATGAGAATATCCCTCTTCGGAGAACTGCATCCTAAAGTCGCTCTTTCAACGAATAATATGGGGATTCTTAAACGTAATTCCGGTCAATTCGAGGATGCAAGAGAGTACTTCAGCACCGCCCTCGAAATCAATACCAATCTATTTGGCCCCAAACAGTTACAGACCGGAATAAGTATGTTCAGTATTGCAGAACTTCATATGATGATGGGTGAGTATGAAGAGTCTCTTGATTTCTATACTCGTTCAAATGAAATATTTAAAGAGCAGCTGCCCGAAGGAAGTTCATTTATTGCAAGATCTTCTATGGGAATTGGAGAGGCAATGTTACAGAATGAAGGTTCCGATATTGACCGGGCAAAAAAATATCTCTATTCCGGCTTTGAGAGAGTAAAAGAACTCCATCCCTCGAGCACTGTTGAACACGCCCTGGCAATGGTACAAATGGGAAAGCTATATCTGCAAACAGACGAAACTGAAAAAGGTGTCGACTTTCTTACGGATGCTTATCATGTACTTTCAATTATTGAGGGAGAAGATGGTGTTCGGCCCTCAGCTGTCCGGGAGTATTTGATGAAACATACAGATGAAATCATCGCGGTCAGCAATTAGAACCAGGTAGGTTTTCGGGATCTCTCATCACCAGCAACACTGCTTTTCGTGCTAAAATCATAACCCCCGGGTTTTAATTATAAAGAAATTTTTCATATCTCAGAGCACTGACACATCCCGGACTTAGAAAAAGATTTATCCCCGCGAAGACCTAGCAATTTTTCAATTACTATTTGAGCTTCAAAAAAGATTCAAATAGCGGTATATTTGGGGCTATACGTGAACGGGTGATCTGTTAACAATTACCAGATCCGCCTCAATGGTGTACTTTAGGCGCATATAATTCAAAAAAGCGCTTTTTCAGCCATCTGTTTTCACGCACAGCATAAAAAATTATTTAAATCTTACAGCAAAAAAACTATATGAAGAACGACTATTTTAGCCAACCCAAAAGCAGTACTGATCTTGGCTATCTTGGGCTAAATAGCTCCAAAAATGTCTACTGGAATCTAAACCCCTCACAACTTTATGAACACGCTATTCTGAACGGTGAGGGAACCCTCACCAACAGCATGGCGATTCGCATTTTAACCGGAAAGTACACCGGCCGGTCCCCTAAGGATAAATTCATTGTCGATCAGCCATCCATTAATGATGATATTGATTGGGGTGACGTTAACAAACCTGTGTCTGAAAAGATTTTTGATAACATGCACAGAAAAGTTGTCGAGCATCTCTCGGACAAAGATCTGTACGTGAAAGATCTCTATGCAGGAGCCGATCCCGATTACCAGCTGAATGTCAGGGTAGTCAGCGAAGTTGCATACCACGCCCTATTCGCTCATAACATGTTTCTTCGTCCTGATGAGGAAGAATTAAAAAATCATGAGCCTGAATTCACCGTACTGGCTGCCCCCCGCTTCCAGGCTGATCCCGAAGTAGACGGAACCCGATCAAATACCTTTATCCTCTGCAATTTTGAAAAGAAAATCATTCTCATTGGTGGAACCCTCTATTCAGGTGAAGTGAAAAAAGGGATCTTTTCAGTTCTGAACTACCTGCTGCCAAAACGGAACGTAATGGCTATGCACTGTTCGGCAAATATGGATGAAGATGGCAAAACTGCAGTGTTTTTTGGACTGTCCGGAACAGGCAAAACAACGCTTTCTGCTGATGCCGATAAAACCCTTATTGGAGATGATGAGCACGGATGGAGTGAAAACGGGATTTTTAATTTTGAAGGCGGCTGCTACGCAAAAACCATCAATCTGAAAAAAGAGGAAGAGCCCGAAATTTTTGCCACTACACAAATGCCGGGTACCATACTTGAAAACGTTGTTTTGAACAGCAACCGCGAACCGCAATTTGAGGATGACAGTCTTACTCAAAATACCCGCTGCGCTTACCCCATTCACTACATTCCGAATGCGAGCAGTACCGGAAAAGGCGGACACCCGGAAAACATTATCTTCCTGACCGCTGATGCTTTTGGTATCCTGCCCCCCATCTCTAAACTGACTCCGGAGCAGGCAATGTATCATTTCATAAGCGGGTATACTGCAAAAGTAGCCGGTACAGAGCGCGGCGTAAACGAACCACAGGCTACATTTTCAGCCTGTTTTGGTGCACCGTTCATGCCGCTGCACCCTACCGTATACGCGGAGCTTCTTGCGGAAAAAATTCGCAAGCACAACTCGAACGTCTGGTTAGTGAACACCGGCTGGACGGGCGGCCCGCATGGAACAGGCCATCGCATGAAGCTTTCCCACACCCGCAAGATGCTGAGCGAGGCAATAGCTGGGAATCTTGACGATGTTGACTACTACACGGAACCGATATTTGGTCTCTCTATTCCAAAATCTGTGGAAGGTGTTCCCGCAAATGTTCTGATTCCAAGAAATACATGGAATGATAAAGAAGCTTACGATACCAGGGCGAATAAACTGGCAGATATGTTTGCTGAAAATTTCAAGCAGTTTAAAGCACAGGCCGCAAAAGAGGTGGTTGCAGCAGGTCCCGAGCCGATCTAAAGCTTCACGCTTTCAGCTTATCCACGCATTTCAAAGCCCGATTCTAATTTCTTAGTGTCGGGCTTTTTTACGTCGATAATCTCGGATCAAACAAAACGTTACTGCCACCAGACAATTTAATTTTGTCAAATGCTGTATGGTTCGGGTTGATAACATAATTGTTCTCAACCGGTACCACCACACTTGGAATCTTTAACACCGCATATTGACTCTCGTGTATCCACTCATCGCCAAACTTTTGTGAACTCTTCCCATAAGGAATCTTATTCCAGTCATCGGGCAGCTCTTCTGTCTTGGGTTTATAAATTAGATCGTTCGGAACATCAGCGTAAAATTGTATGCAGTCGTTTAGGTACTCCCTGTCCTCTACCTGCACGAGGAGCTCGAGCAGTGAAAGAGAAAGAGCCCCGGATGTGTATATTGCTGGAACTCCCGGGCTGTTAAAACGCCCTCCGAATAACTTTGCACCATCGCCGCTAAATGCTGTTTCGCTATAATCCGTATGGCTGATTCTCCAAACTCGTGTTGTCGCCATATAAAATCAGACCGTTAGCCCGTGCCGGATTTGATTAAGTGTTCGCTCGACAAGGCGGGCCCCGGGTTCGGTCTTCATTAGCTCTATCGGCTTCTTGTTACCCAGCGCATAGTTTGGCTTTTTGAACCAAACGGATGCCTTTTCCATGCTTCCTACCACTTCTGCAGCCAAATCTGTAAGGCGAGCTATCCGATAGCTGCGCTCCGATTCATCGGCAGGAAGAACGCTCTCTTTTTTTCGGCGATCGATTGTTCGGGAAGATACCATCAATAGTTGAGAGAGCTCCAGATTTGAAAGGGCCAGCCGTTCCTGGATAGTGTAAAGAACTTCAGTTGCCAGTCCGGATTGAACCATTGACGCTGCTTTTGACAGATCCCAGGAAATGTAGGGCTCTTCAACTTTTGAACCTGGTGCTTTATTTGGATAGCGATTTTTTTTATCTGCCATGTTACGCCATATTATTTTCTCGATTACGCCAAATTACCTATTTGAAGAGTTTTTTTCAACTTCTTTCTCTCAGCTTCTAAGTTCCGTACATTTGGGTAAATAAAAATTTTATTCTAATTCATGAGTTCTACCACTACACCAGATTTTTCTCAAACCGTTCCTATTGATACTATTGGAGTGCAGGAGCGCGTATCCAGACTGAACAGCAGAAGCATCAAAAAGGAATCGAAGGTGCAGGGATTGAAACTTGCGCTCAGCATGATCGATCACACCACGCTCGAGGGTAAAGATTCTGAAGGGAAAGTCATTCAGCTCTGCAGAAAAGCGATCACGCCGTACGCCCCGATGCCTGACCTCCCCTCTGTTGCGGCGGTCTGCGTATACCCTACCATGGTATCCATCGCTAAAAAAACCGTAGCCGGTTCATCTGTTCGGGTAGCAAGTGTAGCCACAGCTTTTCCAAGCGGAATGGCAAAACTTCAGACCAAGCTCGATGATACGCGATTTGCCGTGGAGCAGGGTGCCGATGAAATTGATATGGTCATATCGAGGGGAGAATTTCTGAAAGGGAACTACTCCTACATTTTTGATGAAATAGCTGCCATTAAAGAGGTTTGCGGAGATACTCACTTAAAAGTCATACTCGAAACAGGAGAACTCGAAACACTGACAAATGTCAGGAAAGCGAGTGATATCGCCATGCATGCAGGGGCAGATTTTATCAAAACGTCAACGGGTAAAATTCAGCCTGCCGCCACGCAACCCGTAACTCTGGTTATGCTGGAGGCGATCCGCGACCACTACCGCGAAACCGGCCGCATGGTAGGCATGAAACCTGCCGGCGGAATCAGAAAAGCGAAGGAAGCGCTCCAGTATCTTGTATTGGTCAAAGAAACGCTTGGAGCTCAGTGGCTGAGTAATGAATGGTTTCGATTTGGCGCAAGCTCACTTACCAACGACCTTTTGATGCAGATCGTAAAACAGGAAACCGGCGTTTATCAAAGCAGCGTCTATTTTTCCAATGACTGACTTTTATATCGATATTTTGAACCTGTTACGCCTTTAGGCGGCACGAAACATTTTTTTAAAAAACTTCAGCGTATGTCAACAACCAAAACGTCATCTGATAGCGAAAAAATTACCAATGGCGCCCCTAAACCAACGTCTCCAAATGCCGATCTGAAACTCGACTTTGCATCGTTCTGGGAGTACAGCGACGCACCTGAAAGCAGTGATAAGGTCGATATTAAATCCTCCTACGGTCATTTCATTGATGGTGAATTCGTAAAACCTGCAAAGGGACGAATGTTCAGCTCCATCAATCCGGCTACAGAGGAGGTGCTGACGGAACTGGCGGAGGGAACATCAGAAGATGTTGACCGCGCCGTTAAAGCGGCAAGGAGCGCCTATAAAAAGAGATGGAGTACCCTGCCGGCCAGGGAGCGCGGTAAGTATATTTTCCGCATTGCCAGGATGATCCAGGAACGGTCGCGAGAGCTTGCTGTTACAGAATCTCTGGATGGAGGTAAGCCTATACGCGAATCCCGCGATGTGGATATTCCACTGGCGGCCGCCCACTTTTTCTACTATGCCGGCTGGGCTGATAAACTCGACTATGCATTCCCGGGACGTAAAGCAGAACCGCTTGGCGTCTGCGGTCAGATCATACCGTGGAATTTTCCTCTATTGATGCTGGCCTGGAAAATTGCTCCTGCCCTTGCAACCGGAAATACAGTTGTCTTAAAACCGGCGGAAACAACATCGATCACAGCTCTCAAATTCGCCGAAATCTGCCGCGATGCTGGTCTGCCGGCCGGTGTGGTGAATATCGTGACCGGTGCCGGACAGACCGGATCAGCAATTGTTAATCACGCCGATATCGATAAGATTGCATTCACCGGTTCAACAAAGGTTGGTAAAATCATTCAAAAATCAGTTGCCGGAACGGATAAGAAATATACGCTCGAACTTGGCGGAAAAGGTGCAAACATTGTATTTGAAGATGCCTCGGTTGACCAGGCAGTGGAAGGTATTATCAATGCCATATTTTTTAACCAGGGACATGTCTGCTGCGCCGGTTCCAGGCTGCTTGTGCAGGAAGGAATCTCGGAAAAACTGATCACAAAACTCAAAGACCGGATGGAAACGCTGATCGTTGGCGATCCAATGGACAAGAATACCGATATCGGGGCGATCAACTCGAGGGCTCAGCACGATCGGATACGAGAATATATAGAGATCGGCAAAAATGAAGGGGCTGAAATCTATCAAAGTTCATGCAGCCTGCCTGAAAACGGTTATTTCTGTAAACCCACCATATTTACAGGCGTATCACAAAGCAATCGGATTGTGCAGGAGGAGATTTTTGGCCCGGTCCTGACGATCCAAACATTTAGGACGCCATCAGAGGGGATTGAAAAAGCGAATAATACACCCTACGGGCTCTCCGGTGGAATTTGGACGGATCGCGGATCCAAGATATTTCAAGCCGGCAGCGAAATCGATTCGGGGGTGGTTTGGGCCAACACCTTTAACAAATTTGACCCGACCTCCCCTTTTGGCGGATATAAAGAGAGCGGCGTTGGACGCGAAGGCGGACTCCACGGCCTCTACCCTTACGTAAAACTGGTTTAAGAACATCCCGAAACAATTTATATGAGTAAGCGAATAGACGTTTTAAAGACATACAAAACTTACGTGGGCGGAAAGTTTCCCCGCAGTGAATCAGAGCACACCTACCCGGTAAACGACTCCGGCGGAAAACTTGTAGCAAACGCCTGCAGGTGTACACGCAAAGATGTCCGCAACGCGATGGTTGAGGCGCGGTCTGCTTTTCCGGGGTGGAAAAGCCGCTCTGCCTATAATCGCGGTCAGATTTTATATAGAATTGCAGAAATTCTGGAAGGCCGAACCGGTCAGTTTGTTACGGAACTGGAGCTTCAGGGCATTAAGAAAAAGGCCGCCAGCCAGGAAGTAGAACAATCGATTGACAGATTGATCTATTACGCCGGATGGACCGATAAAGTAAGCCAGGTGTTTGGAAGCGTAAATCCTGTTGCCAGCAGCCATTTTAATTTCAGCACGCCGGCTCCGACCGGGGTTGTGGGTATCATTGCGCCCGAAAAGAGTCCGCTACTCGGGCTCGTTTCACTTCTTGCGCCTGTTATTGCAGGAGGAAATACAGCATTAATTCTTTCATCAGAATCTAAACCACTCTCGGCCGTTAGTTTTGGTGAAGTGCTTCACGCTTCTGATGTGCCCGGTGGTGTAGTTAACATCCTCACAGGCTATCAAAACGAGATGATTACTCATCTGACAAGCCATATGGATTTGAACGCTGTATTTAATTCCAACATTGATAAGGAGATCAGGAAACAAATTGATGAGAATTGCGCTTTAAACGTCAAACGCAGACGCCATGTTGAGAATCATAGCTGGAGTGATCCAATCCATGAATCGCCCTATTACATCATGGACTTCCAGGAAATTAAGACTACCTGGCACCCTGTAGGATTTTAAAAACGAATAAATACCATGCGCATATTTACAACATCACTACTCCTTTTTCTTCTCCTGCTCGCCGGTTGTGGTACTACTGAACGAGCGGCAGATGAGGAAGAGTCAGACCCGATTTTTGAATTGAGGGATGACGATGAAGATTACGATCCGATGGCTGATGAAAGCCTGACTGAAGAAGAGAGGCTCCTTGTTCGAACAAGAAGCAATTTAAGCCAGCACTACTCAGAAGCGACGCAGGTTATACCCGAGATATTTCTGAAAGAGATTGTTTTAGACGAACGACAGGTTGACCCTTATGCCGGCTTCAGAGTTCAGCTTTTCACCACTACAAATGTTGCGGACGCAGATTCAGTACGTGATCATTTTGTTGCGTGGGCCGACACTACCATTGTAGGATACGAACCCGACGCTTACGTTATTTTCAGATCTCCGAACTACAGAGTCCGCGCTGGTGATTTTCAAAACAGAGATCGTGCCATCAAGTTCTCCAACATGCTGAAGCCACGCTATCCCGATGCCTGGGTTGTGCATGAGCGTATTGAACCCGATAATGTACCGGCAGACACAGCCGATATCCGGTTTGCTGATTTGGTGCCCGTAGATCCTCAGAGGGCAACCAACAATGACTAACCCGGTATCCGGGATTACTGCGGTATATCATTTGAATCATTAAGGACGCCTGCCGCGCACCGGTTTAAAATATTATGGCAAAACTAAAACTCGACCTTCACGATATTTACAACAAAGGAAGCAAGATTGATGAAGAGCTTGAGAATATCATTAATGAAGCGATTGAGAAGAAGATCAAAACCGTTGAAATTATACCGGGAAAAGGATCCGGACAGCTAAAAAAGAGAGTGCTGAAATTCCTGGATCAAAAGCATATCAAAGAGAAATACCACCGGATAGATAAAGACAGCAAAAACTTTGGCCGATTATTCGTCTATTTTAAGTTTTAAGCCCAGGTTAAAAACTGCTTTTCTATAAAATTGGGAGATGCCGCGCACGTGCGCGGCATGACATAATTATTGACGAATAATCTTATCTAAAGACCTTTTTGAACTGATTTTAGCGTTATCCGATAAATTTGAAATCTAACTTAGGTACCCAGTTCAAATCACTCACTAAACATTAAACCTGAATAGCATTACATCCCCGTCTTTTACCGTGTACTCTTTCCCTTCCTGGCGCATTTTACCGGCATCACGAGCCGCTTTTTCCGAACCCAGGTCTACGTAATCCTCATAAGCGATGGTTTCAGCACGGATAAACCCTCTTTCAAAATCTGTGTGAATAACTCCGGCTGCCTGCGGTGCTTTATATCCCTTCCGAATAGTCCACGCACGAACCTCTTTTGGTCCGGCTGTAAAATAGGTAATCAGCCCAAGGTTGCTGTATGCGGCCTGAATCAGCCTGTCAAGTCCTGCACTTTCAAGACCAAGTTCTTCAAGGAACATCTCTTTTTCATCCTCATCGAGCTCGGCAATTTCTGCCTCAATTTTCGCGCAAAATGTCACCACTTCATCGTCGTGCTGAGCGGCTATTTTTTTAACTTTCTCAACATGAGCATTCCCGGTGTTTACTTCATCTTCGGATACATTACAGGCGTAGAGTACTGGTTTACTTGAGAGTAAAAAGAGATCTTTATACGCGTCTCTTTCATCATCATCTGCCTCGAACGTCCTTGCGGTGTTTCCCTCCTCCAAATGCTCTTTCAAACGCTTCACAACCTCAAACTCTGCAGCAACTTTTTTGTCGCCGCTCCTCACCTGCTTCTTCATCGTCTCAAATCGTTTTTCAACAGACTCAAGATCTTTTAAAATAAGCTCATCCTCAATAATGTGGATATCCCGCTCGGGCTCAACGGAACCCTCTACGTGAATAACATCACCGTCGTCAAAACAGCGAACAACGTGCACAATCAGGTCCACTTCGCGGATGTGAGACAAAAACGCATTGCCCTTCCCTTTTCCTTCAGAAGCACCTTTTACAAGTCCTGCAATGTCTACAAACTCGATCGTTGCAGGCACAGTCTCTTTGGGATCAACGAGGGTCGATAATTTTAAAAGTCTTTCATCGGGTACCGTAACGAGCCCAACATTTGGGTCGATGGTACAGAATGGAAAATTTGCCGCCTCAGCACCGGCATTACTCAGCGCATTAAAAAGAGTTGATTTGCCCACATTTGGCAGTCCTACTATTCCACACTTTAAACTCATTATTCACAATTATTTAAATATTAAAAATATATTCGATCGAAAATCTTGACTCTTTTAGGTATAAAACCATCAAATCACCAATCCAGGCAGGGCTGCTGCATAAACTTTTTTTCAGGCAGCCTTACAGCGGTCAGCTTTCCTAACCCGTCACGCTTATAAACACAGCCGGTATCAATCCCAATCATACCTCTTTGCTGAATGGGAAAAGGCTGAGGAGTATGACCGAAAACAACCGTCTTTTCCCATGGAGGAGCAAATGCATTCAGGTGGTCTCGTCCCCATAAAAAGTAATCATGAGCCGATTTATCCTCTTTACTCTCCTCTATAGTTAATGATGGGGGAATTCCGGCGTGCACAAAGAAGTAATCATCCGTTTCGTAATAAAGCCGCGTTTTTTTATAAAATTCGATGTGATCATCGGGTATATCCGATAGCGCGGCCCCTTTTCCGTAAGACTCAAGCGTGGTTTTGCCACCGTTCATCATCCAGTTTCTGGAGCTTCCGGTAGACATAGCGTCCAGAAGCATAAGCTCATGATTGCCGCGCAGAAAAACTAACTTTCTCTCATTCTTAACGTCTAATAAAAAATCGACCACGGCTTTCGAATCCGGTCCACGGTCGATATAATCTCCTACAAAAACGTGAATGTACTCTTCATAGGGTTCAAGCTTTTTCCATAACGATTCAAGAGATTTTGGGCATCCGTGAATATCACCAATCGCAACAATTTTATTTGTCATTTAACTACGTGATGTTTCAATTAAGCCCCGGCCTTTCTTAACAATCCTTCCCTCATCGTTGAGGTCAGTCAGGATTGCGTCCAGGATCCCATTAACAAACGTGCCGCTTTTACGGGTTGAATACGACTTCGCAAGCTCTATGGCTTCATTTATGGTTACTTTAGTGGGAATTTGTTCAAAATGAAGAAATTCAGATATCGCCATTCTCAGAATCAGTTTATCTAAAATGGCCAGCCGGCTCACTTCCCAGTTTTTAATGTGCTTGGAAATAAGCTCATCAAATTCTGTTTTATGATCGTTCGTATACTGAATCACTTCATTGGCAAACTTTACGCCCTCTCTGTCATCGGTGAGCACAACCTTAACAATTTGCTGAGATACTTCAGCAGGGGTATTCGACCCAACCTCTATGGCGTATAACGACCTGAGTGCTGCTTCCCGGGCTTTTCGTCTGTTTATCATGCGATAACTTGAAATTTTAAAAAGAACAGAAAAATACAAACCTTTATGGTCAGCCGAAAGAACTGAATCGTTTTTTGATTGCTTTTCATCCCCGGATCATACTATCTTTAGTTTTTGGGTTCATAGCTCAGTTGGTTAGAGCGTTGCATTGACATTGCAGAGGTCGGCAGTTCGAATCTGCCTGAACCCACTTTTCTCCTAAAATGGTTCGGGACCCACATCAATCTTTCCAGCAAAACCGATTCAAGCCCCGCT
>CAZKIZ010000024.1:0-17510 GCA_964552935.1 uncultured Rhodohalobacter sp.
TTGTTTATCCGTTTTTTTGAAAAATACAAGAAACCTTTAAGCGGAAGTTTTGTGGAAAGAATTACTGATCCGTCATATAGGGCAGAAAGCCAAAAAAAAATTATCGAAAATGTTGTAGCGGAGTTATTTAATACTGCATCAGAGCCTCCCGGATATTTTTTTAAACGGCGGTATATCCTCCGTCAACAAGCAGTGTATGACCGGTTATAAAAGAAGCTTCATCCGACATGAGCCAGATGATTGCATCGGCAACTTCACGAGGAGTACCCAGTCTGCCTATTGGATGTAAATCAACAATCGACTGCTTTACCCCAGGGTCGGAAGTGAGGCCGGCATTATCCAGCATTGGAGTTTCAATAAAAGCAGGTGCTACTGTGTTTACCCGTATACCTTTTGATGAGTACTCCAGAGCCGCTGTTTTGGTTAAACCATTCAGGCCATGTTTTGCAGCCACATACGCAGGGGCATTTTCAAAACCAACCGTACCCAGGATCGACGAAACATTAACAATGCTTCCCCCTCCATTTTGTAACAAAAGCGGGATTTGATATTTCATACACAACCACTGACCCCGAAGATTGATGTTCATGACCCTGTCCCACTCCTTCACGGTGTAATCAGCCGTTGCAGAAAGCTCCCCACTTACTCCTGCGTTATTACATGCACCATACAGCCCGCCAAAAACCCGGACCGTATCATCCATCAGTTTGATTACCTCTTTTTCCATGGAAATATCAGCAACAACGGTGTGCACTATGCCGCCCTCACTTTTTATGATTTCGGCTGTTTCTAAAAGCCCGGATTTATCAACATCACTGATAGAAACATTTGCCCACTTTTCAGCAAACGCAATCGCGGTCTCTCTGCCGATTCCTGAAGCTGCACCGGTAACAATGATGGTTTTATGTTTAAAAAAAGTCATAATATTGAACCTGATATTGAAGGAAGTGCAGCTTATTTATCTGCCATTTAAAAAGTGCCGAACATGTCGCCGTTCGGCACTTTTGGTACTTTTGCTCTTACACATTCAGCTAACTTTAATTGATTTCGGTTTTACGACCTCAGCCTTTGGAATCAAAACCTTCAGGACACCATCTTTGAAGGAGGCCTTAATCTCATCTTCTTTCACTTTTGCCGGAAGTTTGAACGAGCGGAAGAAACTTCCGTAATATCTCTCCTGGCGAATAAAATCTGTTTTCTCCTCTTTTTCTTCTGATTTACGTTCTCCGGTAATAGACACCCTTTCATCCTGGATATTGATTTTAATATCATTCTTATCCATTCCCGGCATATCCATCAGAATTTGATACTCCTTGTCATTCTCCGTGATATCTGCAATGGGTGTCCAGGTGCTCAGTGCTTTTCCGCTGTTTTCGCGGTTCCACGAAAATGGAGCTAAATCATCAAAAAAATGGTCCATTTCCCTGCGCAGCATGTCAATCGTGTTCGGTCCGTTTCTCGTTTTTGTGAGTTTCATGTCTCTTACCTCTATTTGATTTTTTTTAAACTTGATTTAAGTGAATTGAGTTACCAATCAGCTAACCGGGTACTCATTCTAAATTACAGGAGAATTCAACAGGAGATATGCAGAACCTTTCTGATAATAGTTGTAATACAGGCGAGAGATTTACCATCAGGAATTCTTTACAAAACCTGATTTATGTAATGAGGGTGGCGCGAGACATGAATAGCCATAGTACACGATGATAACTTATGTATCAGAAACCGCACCTGCCCAGAATATATTTGAAGCTTGTAAAAAGTATCTGTTTTATGCGAATAAAGACTGATTTTATTCCATATCTAAAATTAACCCCTACATTTTCTCGCTCCGAAGGGATCCCTCACAGGGCAGAGGCACGCTGATTTAATCGCTGAGGTATTATAAAAAAGAGGTCGCTCAGATGTTCAACTGTTGAAATGTTGCTTATCTGAAGTATAAAATGTGAATCCGATGCATTAAGCAAATTTTTCACTGTCCACCCATTTCACCGCGTAAAAAATAAGCTCTGTTGAGTTTTTGAAATTCAGCTTCTCCTTAATCCTGAACCGATAGGTTTCGATTGTTTTTACCGCCAGGTGAAGCTGTTCGGCAATTTCTGCGCTGCTTTTACCGCGGCCGGTGAGCTCAAAAACCTCAAGTTCCCTGTCACTAAGTACTTCTACCGGGGATTCGATCGTACCTGATTTACCGCTCATTGCATTGAGCAGCAGTTTCTCACTAATCTCTTCGCTCACAAACATACCGCCGTTCAATACTTTTCTTACAGCTTTCAGCAGCACATCACTCGGTTCAAACTTCATCACATACCCTCTTGCCCCGGCTCTCAGTGCACGTTCGGCATAGAGCGAAACTTCATGGCGGGAAACAAACAGACTCAACAGGTCAGGGTGCTGGAAAATTAAATTTTTAACCAGTTCTATTCCATTCATTCCCGGCAGTGATACATCCACGATAATAAGATCAGCATTTAGCTCTTCATACTTCTCCAAAACATCTTCTGCCTTTTCAAACTGCGCAACCACTTCATATCCCGGCTCGGATTCAAGTGTACTGACCAGCCCTTTTCTCATAATTGGATGATCATCGACGATTGCAATCCTTTTTTTAAATGAATGTGCCATGATTATTACGGTTTGAGATTCTACCAATAGATGTTTGTGACTATGTAAAATATTCGAAATTGTTTGGAACCAGGCATCGAAGCCTTGTCAGGTCATCTGCTGTTCGGCTGATCTCCAGAATTCCGCCCATAATACCTGCTCTGTGTTTCATGATTTGAATTCCTTTGCCGTCATGATTCTCCGTATCATCACAAAAGCCTACCCCATCATCATCAATCAGCAGTGCCAGATGGTGGTTGTTTTTTGAAAGCCTGATATCAATATGTTTGGCCATGCCATGCTTCACCGCATTATTAACGGCTTCTTGTACAATCCTGTACATATGCAGAGCCATGGTGTGATTTTCAATCTCAACGTCATCGTCGGCTGTCAGTTTACAACTGATACCCGTCATCTTTTTCGTCTTTAAACACAAATCTTTGATCGCCACTACGAGTCCCTTTTTCTCGATTTCAACCTGCACCATATTCCTTGCAATTGACCGGGCCATCTCATCCGCTTCTTTGATCATTCCGGCGATCTCTTCAACCTCATCCGCCCCCGGCAGTGCGTTGGCATTCAGCTTTCTTGCCAGGCTTTCCGACAGCATTCTAATGCCGGTTAGCATCTGTCCCAAACCATCATGAAGATCCCTGCCGATACGCCTTCTTTCCTCGTTGCCAATCTCTATGAGCTGACGCTCCAGTTCCCGCCGCGTGCTCAGATCCCGGATAATTCCTGTAAACATTCGATTTCCTTCACACATTATTTCACTTATAGTAAGTTCAATCGGAAACACGCTGCCATCTTTTCTCAATCCCTGCGTTTCCCTTCCCTTATCTATGATATTTTTCTTCCCGGTTACCAGGAAATTGTCCATGTATTTATCGTGATTGATATTATATGGAAAAGGCATCAGTATTTTCAGGTTTTCGCCAATCAGTTCGTCCTGTTCGTACCTGAACATCTTTAATACAGATTTATTTACAGACAGTATCATACCCTTTGAATTTGCAGTGATGATTGCATCGGAACTTGCGGTAAGAATGGCTTCGGCAATCGCCCGGCTCTGGTTCAGATGGCTCTCGGCCTCTTTAAGTTTATCGATGTCAGCCAGCGTGATAATACAGTGGAGTGGTGCTCCATTTGCGTTTTTAATAAGTTTAGCACGGATTTCCAGCCATATTCTGGAACCACTTTTATGGACTCCGTGCCAGCGCCCTAACACCGGCTCTGAGAGTGAACACTTATGTAGTAATTCCCGAAGTGGCAGCTCACTCTCATCATCAAATAAAACGTTAATTGGCCGGTTAGAAATCTCTTGCTTAGAGTATCCAAATATCTTCTCATTTGCACTGTTCCAAAAAAGAATATGCCCTCTTGTATCTGTCACAATAACGCCATGAAGAATATTCTCCAGAATACTTATTGTTTGATCTGTGAAATATTTCGACATAACGACCCCCTCTATAATAGAATATACAAAATCCTGATCTCAGATGGATTAACACGGAGAGACATTGCTGGAGACGATTAGATACACCTCCGGCTCAATAGGAGATTTATCAACCCCTTCCACATTCGCTACAATATAATTACGGACTTAAAAAGAGTGGACCCTGGCTATTTTCAATCATATACTGGGTTGTAGAACCGAAGGCTGCCCTACGAATAGCAGAAACGGAGTGTGCGCCCAACAGCAACAGGTCCGGGTTTCGTTCTAACTGAATATTCAGAATACGTTCTCCGGGTCTTCCTTTTTCCAATGCTCTTTTTGTTATGTAATAAAAACCATGCTCTTTCAGGTAGGTTTCAGCCTGGCTCAAAATTGTTGATGCCCGGTCCATCTCTTCTATGGAATTCCCTTCTGACACGATCATCAATTCAATTTCTAAACTTTTTCCGTATGGAAGCAGGTGAATAAACCCTTTCAGCGTCCTTGCAGCAGGGCCGCTACCATCAAATGCGATCACGATTCGTTCAACATCCCTGTATTCATCTGTAACTATGAGTGTTGGTGCATTTCCCTTTTTCACCACTTTTGCCAGGGTTCCTGTTTCTTTGTCGGGTTCATTGTAGAAATAGTGGGAATCTTTTCCCACGATCAGTAGATCGTGATACTTCATCTCCTCAATAATCAAATCTGTGGATGCTCCTTGCTTTTTGACGTCACGGTGACGTACTCCGGCTTTTTTAACGGAATTTTGGAATCTTTTCAGTAGGTTTTCAGCTATAATGCGCGTTTCATCAGCCAATTCGGCCCAAATCACACGTCCCGAAATTTCTGCACCATGTCCGCCAACTCCTATGGCCGACTGAATATTTGATGTATCAACTACGGCAAGGCCGGTTATACTGGCATCAAACTTTTGTGCGAGGCGTATCGCATACCTGGTGGCAACAGGTGTGTCTCCGTCAGGATCGAGTGCAACCAATATTCTTTTAATCATTGCAGAATTCCCCCGTTATAATTCAGTTGAAGTTTATAATCGAATAATCAGGCTTCGATGGTTCCTTTAAAACGATTTGAACTGTTCAAGCCCTGTTCTATAAAATGATCTGTTGTGTATTTATTGGCTGATTCGATTTCTTTTATGATTTCTTCCGCCATTGAATCTGCCGGTACGTCACGTATCTCACTGTTGAGGAATTTCACTTTATGGGCTAACTCTGAAATCAAAGCGCTCTCCTCGCTCTCTACTAATACGGTTCCTCCATGTTCTAAAATTCTTAGTGCACCTAAAACTCCGTCAATACCTGCACCTGACAAATATATACCGATCAATCTTCCGCCATACTCCTGAACTGCAGAGCGTAGCAATACATCAATCGATGGCCTGCACTTGTGTTCTCTTGGCCCTTTATGTAACATAATTCGCTTTCGTCCGCCCTCATTTTTGATAACGGAGTGGAAGCCACCAGGGGCAATATAAACGGTTCCCGGTATCAGTACAGTGTTATTTTTGGCCTCTTTAACTGTAAGTCTCGAAATTTCATTGAGATCTTTTGAAAGCACATCCGTATAAATCTTTGGCATATGGTGCACAATGATAATTGGCACAGATAAATTTTCAGGTAATGCCGAAAGAATTTGATAGATAGTCGAGAGTCCGCCCATACAACTTCCTATCACAATCAATTCAATACTGGCAGGATTCATATCTCCTGTACTATCGAAAAACTCTTTTGAGATCGTACGATCGGAAATACTTGAAAGAATACCCCCTCTGTTTCGGTTCAATTTAGGAATTACTTTCAGCAGGGGAATCACACGTTTATGAAAATGTTTATCAGCCAGCACTACTCCCATATTTTTTTCTGGTTTTGTAACGTAGTCAATTGCCCCGTTTCTCACACCCTGCAGAGCTACTTTAGCTCCCTCGGCATTGAGGGGCGTTAGAAGGACGATATGCAGCTGGGGATATGCATTACGCAGACGATAGAAAAGCCTCATCTCTTCAGTCTCTGTTCGATCTATTCCGATGAAAAGGAGATCAGGCTGAAATTGGTCTATTTTTTCTGAAACCCGCTCAAAGTCATAGTCACCACAAGAACCCAAGATTGAAACGCCCTCTTCCTTTTGTATAATTTTCGATAGAATTCGCCGCATCAAAACGTTGGATTCAATGACAAATACTTCAATATTTTTCAATCCCTTTTCCATAGTTATTCAATGCAGAAGGTTAGTTTTGTGCTCTATAAGAATATGATTACAAATTTTAAATTATAGGTAAGTATTGCGCCTTTATAAAGGTAATCGATACCTGCAACTCTATGTAATAGTAAACACTACAGCATATATCTTAACATATACTTTTAATTGTCATGTTCTTTCTTCATGTTAAGATCTGCAACATGTTCTGACCCATCTTTTTCTATCGGTATGATTAATGTTTTATTCTCTGATACAAGCTTATTACCATCTATTTTTCCGGCCAATAAACCGGTTTCGAGTCCTTCCGGATTTTTAACGCATATTCGGTAAACCGTATCTCCATCATCCAGCTTCAAAATGATCTCAAACTCTTTCCATTCTGAAGAGATTGAGGGTTTCAAAATGATTGAATTCTCTCTGTAACTGAAACCCAGAATCGATTCCAGACTCACCCTGTAGAACCAGCCGGCTGACCCTGTGTACCAGCTCCAGCCGCCCATACCGGTCAACGGTGGTTCACCATACACATCTGCAGATATTACATACGGTTCAACCTTAAATCTCTGAACGCCTTCCGGATTTGCGCCGTGATTCACAGGGTTGATCATATTCAGGTACCGGGCGGCTTTATCACCCATTCCTTTTTCTGCCAGCGCTTTTATCAGCCAGAGTGCCGCATGGGTGTATTGTCCGCCATTCTCCCTCACTCCGGGGATATAGCCTTTGATATATCCCGGATTTTTTTCAGTTGCATCAAATGGCGGCGTTAGAAGACGGATGATTCGATCCTGTTCCGATACAAGATACTTTTCCGCCGACAACAGCGCCTTTTCAGCTTTTGACTCGTCAGCAGCCCCGGTAATTACCGCCCACGACTGGGAGATCGCATCGATACGGCACTCCTCATTTTCGGATGATCCCAGCGGCGTACCGTCATCATAAAACGCCCTCAGGTACCAGTTGCCATCCCACCCTTTGCTGTTCAGTTCTTTTCTAAGGTTTTCGGCTGTTTTTTTATATCGCTCGGCTCTCTCAGAGTCATTGCGTTTTTGGGCAAACTCCCTGAACCGGTTCAGGATACCGTAAATAAAGAATCCAAGCCATACACTTTCTCCCTTACCCTGTTCACCCACACGGTTCATGCCATCATTCCAGTCCCCCGCTCCAATCAGAGGCAGGCCATTTTCACCGAACTTTAATGTAATGTCGATCGCCCGACAGCAGTGCTCATAGACTGTATCCTGATCATCAAGCTTTTCCGGATTCAGATACACTTCATGCTCGTACTCTTCCAGCTTCCTGGCCGTAATCCAGGGGGCTTTTTCATCAAGAATGGACAGGTCACCCGTGGACCGGATATAGAAATCGGTCACATATGGAAGCCAGAGTCTGTCGTCAGATATTTTGGACCTAATCCCCCTTCCCGTAGGCGGATGCCACCAGTGCAGCACATCGCCCTCTTTGAACTGTTTTTCGGCGTGCAGCAAAATCTGTTTTCTGGTAATTTCAGGGTCCAGATAGAGAGCTGCGGCAGAATCCTGAAGCTGGTCTCTGTAGCCGTACGCCCCGCCGGCCTGATAGTACGCCGTTCTGGCCCACATTCTGCAAGATAAATTCTGATACATCAGCCATCCGTTCATCAATAGATTCAGCGATTCATCGGGGGTATTGATTGTAATTTTACCAAGTTTAGACTTCCAGAACCGCTGGATATTTTCCAGGCTGTTTCGGGCAGATTTTTGATCACTATATTTTTGAATCAGTGCTTCAGCTTCTGAGTCTGTTTCCGCTTCACCTTCTATAAATATGAGTTCCCTGCTTTCTCCCGGCGGAAGAACCATCCTAACCTGAAATGCTGCGCAGGGATCTTTACCGGGATCTTTTTCACCCAAAAGAATTTGTCGCAAGGCCACCGATGCTGGTTCTGACATTGAGCGGTTGCGCCCGATAAACGATCGTCGGCTGGTTGTGAAGCTGAGTTCATCAGTCTCGCCAGTTCCTGCCACCGAAGAGAAGACCACCCGGCCTGCAAATTCATTATTGTAGTAATTCCGGGCAAATATTGTGGAAGACTCATCGGGGACATCCTGTATCACGGTTCGTGATGAGCGGTTTCTACTCACACCAAGTACCCGATCGGCATATCTGAACACCGACAGGCTCCTCTCTTCAACCCCGCGGTTTTGAATTCTGAGGATAGAGATTTTGACAGGATCATTTTCATCTACAAATTGAGTCAGCTGCTGGTTGAGTTCATCATATGCATGCTCAAAACGTGTGTAGCCAAATCCATGCACAACCCTGTATGGAGCGCCTCCCTGAGCAGGCCCGGGGGTGGGCGACCAAAACAATTTCCTTTTTTCATCACGTATATAGAACGCCTCTGAATGGGGGTCGGATACCGGATCGTTCGACCAGCCTGTAAGCTTATTCTCCCTGCTGTTTTCACTCCATGTGTACCCTGCTCCTTTCTCCGTGACAATAAATCCTAAATCAGGATTGGAGATAACGTTGATCCATGGCGCCGGCGGAAACATCAGTTTGCCCGTCTTACTGTTAGGTTTTATCAGAATATGATATTCATCACCCGACTTCGTAAACCCTCCAAAACCATTGAAAAACTGCAGAATCTCCGAATCATCCGCTCTCTCTTCATCCGGATCAGGTTCAAATTTATCGGGCAGTTTGTACCCTTCTGATTCTGGATTCATCTGCCACGATTCAGTCTCTTTCTCGCGCCTCAGCTTTGAGAGATCCGGAAGTTTGTCTTCAAATACTGCGTGTGCAACTGCCAGGATCAGTGTCATATCATCAGCAGACATTTTATCCGAGCGCTGAACGAAAACTCCGGCCCTCTTCTGGACCATATCCCGTGCAGGTGAATTTTGAATCGCCTGCAAAATCGCCTCCTGAATCTCATCAATGTAGCCCGGGGCGTGATCGTTTATAATCAGAAGTTCCGTCTCCACGCCTTTCATCCGCCAGAAATTATGTGCTTTCAGTAATGTTTTCACACTTTTAATCTGATCCATCTCCTGTATTCTGAATACAATCAGCGGAAAATCACCGGAGATGCCATAGGCCCAGAGGTCGTGCTGCTTCCCGCGGTTTTCCCTCAGTTTGCGTTCACCGGCTCTGAACCCTTTATCTGAATAGAGTACGTAAGAGGCGAGTTTCTGAAAGTTATGCGCCTCTTTTGAAGAAAGCCCCAAATGGTTCAGTTCCACAGAACTGTATACCGAAGCCAGATCGAAAGCACGGTCAGCCGCGTGCAGGTTGTCATAGGTATCAGCTAACTGCTCAGCTTCCTCTCTCGTATCTGCGTAACCAAGTCCAAAAATCAACTCTTTCTTTTCACCGGGACCCAGTTTCACGGTTTTGTGAAGGCTCACAATCGGATCGGAGATATTTCCAAGTGATCCGGATAACTTGCTATCGGCATCCATCGCGGCAGGATTACTGAGGGATCTGCCGCGTCCGATAAAAACGGATCTATCCGTTTCGAACTGAAGCGGTTCAGTAATGTTATCGTGATCATCACCTGCGAAAGTATGGATCAACCAGAGCGTTTTTTCATCCTCACTCCTTGGCCTTCGTTTTGCCAGTATGGCGTGATGCTCGGCAAGATAGTCGGTTTGCACAAAGAGTTTTGAAAATGCCGGATGGGAGTTGTGATTCTCCGCCCGGTTCAGCACCACCTCCGCATAGCTTGTCAGTTCGAGAGTTCGTTCTTCACGGCTGTAGTTGGTGAGGGTCAGTTTTCTCAGCTCCATAGGATCGTCCGGCGAAACCGTAACTGTGGTGGTTGTCTCAATCCAGTTATCCACCCTTGATGTTACAATTTTACCGTTGTGGAACCAGGTATCATACCGGTCCGGTTCTCTTTTAACGGGTTGATGCATTGATGACCAGAACTCCCCGCTCTTTTGATCCCGGATGTAGAAAAAGAAACCAAGCGGATCCATCGTGGAATCATCATCCCATCCGGAGAGCGAAATACCGTGAGCTTTTGATGATCCGGTGCCTGCATGTGTCAGAAACAGCGAGTATTCGCCATTCGACAATAGGTGGAGCCTGGGAGGTGAGATATCCAGTTCGTTAATGCCTGCATGCTCCACAACGTGCTCCACCATCTGCTGCTCACCCGGCTCAAGTTCTACATCGATCGGATGCGGCTCTTTAATCGGCACACCTCTTGGAATTTTCTCCTGTAATATAAGCTCGCATCCCCTGATGCGAGGATCATTATGAAACCATCTCTGTACTTCCCAGTCGTTTAAAACATTCTCAATCGCCAAAAGACTCATTCCATGATGGTGTACCATGTAGGTTTGAACCCACTTATATGTCTCTTTTTCACCCATACGGCTGGGAGTAAAATCAACCGCGTCATAAAATCCATGGAGACCAAACCCTCCGAGCTTTTCAAGTCTCTTGAGATTCTCAAGTGATGAGACAGGATCTACCATCAGCGAAAGTATCGACGCATAGGGTGCCACAACGTACTCCTCTGCAAGTCCGCGACGCAGCCCCAGGCCAGGTGCTCCGAAAGCACGGTACTGGTAGTGCATCTCCATATTTAAAAAATAGTATGCGCTCTCAGAATGTCCCCAAGGGCGGTTTCTCTTTTCTCCAATCTCTTTCTGCCATCGAATCACATTTTCGCCTGTATGATTGAGCAGCGTTTCAGGGTAGGTCTTCATAAAGAGCAGCGGCATCAGATACTCAAACATCGTACCGCCCCAGGAGAGAAGAATTTCATTACGACTGAGACTTGTCAGCCTGCGACTTAGCCTGAACCAGTGCTCAACGGGAATATCTCCCTTGGCAATTGCAATATAGGATGCAATCCGGGCTTCGCTGGCAAGCAGATCGTAGGTACCCTGATCAAGCTGAGCTTTTTCAACGTTGTAACCAATGGTAAATAGCCCCCTTTTTTTCAGATATAGAAATGAGAAGTCCATCTCATCTACAAATCTTCCGGATTTCTCTACAATATCCCCGGCAAGATAATCCCACTTGTTGGCAAGTGCGGAAGACAGGGATGTCGACGAACCATTTTTTTCAAGTTCAATTAGCTCCTCAGGTGAATACGCTCCAATATCATTCACCCCAAATTGGGTCATGGCTTTATGTTCATAGATCACAAGTTCGATCTGTTTCAGCGGCCGTTCCTGCCAGAAAAGAAGATCCTGCATCATTGCATCGTTCAGTTTACTGCCGAGGGGCAAAAGATCAATTGCACAGAGATCAGCAGCGTGTTTTTTCAGTTTTTTCAGGCGATCAAGAGTCTGTTCGTGATTTTCAGTGCCCCGGTTTTTCAACTCCTTCAGCATCAAATCACAATGCAAATTCACTCTTGTCTTAAATTCAAATGGAAGCAGGTCTTCATCCCAAAAATCAATTAGCACCTGCTGCACAGTGGTAATCGTGTCCGTCAAACCCTGCCAAATCTGCTGATTAATCCCTCTGCTCTTCATCGTTTTTCTTATGGATTCCCGAATGGAGATGAGTCCGGCAGCCAAATTCCCGGAATCTACGGTTGAGATATATTTCGGATGAAGCACCTCTCCCAGGCGGGTTTCGTACCAGTTGTAGAAATGGCCCTGGTACTGCTCCAGTTTTTCCATGGTGTTCAGAGTGTGCCAAACCCTTTCTAGAAGTTCGCTCAGAGTGATATATCCCCTGTTATACGCCACCTGAGTTGAGACCAGTGCCAGCCCGATATTAGTGGGCGAGGTTCGTTCAGCAACAGGTGAATGAGGCTTCTCCTGGTAGTTGTCCGGTGGGAGCCAAAAATGCTCTTCATTCACAAAACGCTCAAAGTAGAACCAGGTTCGGCGGGCATATTTCCGAAGCTCATTGGATTCTTTTTCAGTAAGGGTGTGTCCCCGTTTTTGAATAGGTTGGCTGATAATCCACAACCAGAAAGGAGCTCCGGACCAGATTACAAAAAACGGAATCACAATCCAGAGGTAATGGGGTGCTGAAAATATGGATGCGAAGAGTATGGAAAACCCCACAATAACTGAGATAAACTGCCGGCGAATATAGGCACCTAATGAGTTCGGGCTTGTTGATTCAGTTTTTGATGCGGTTGTCCATTCAAGAAGGGATTTTCTGGAAATTTTAAGGCGATAAAGCGTGCGTACAACGGCATCAAGCTGTACAACTGCCTGGTGCGGATGGATTATCACGACACAAAGGGCCTGCATGGTGTTCATTTTCATGTTGGCTCTTACTTTGTCAAAATAGAGTTTCCATTTCACGCGGGCGGGCCGGTTCAAAATATCGCTGTAAAGGCTGATGTAAATTGGAAAAGCCAGGATACCGAATGCGGCCGCGGTCCAGATCCACGCGGTTCCGGGAAGTAAAAACCAGCCGGCAATAAAAAAGATTGTCAAAAATAGTGGATTCAGAGACCGGCGAAGATTGTCGAAAATCTTCCATTTTGAAAGCAGGTTGATCGTGTTTTTCTCCTTTCCCTCCCTGAGCGGTACACGCGGAAAAAGCCATGCGGCAATCTGCCAGTCACCCCGAATCCATCTGTGATTTCGACTTATAAAACTCGCATAGGTTGTCGGATACTCATCAAACAGTTCAATGTCGGTTGCAAGGCCCGCCCTGAGATAGGTACTCTCAATGAGGTCATGAGAGAGAATACGGTTCTCGGGAAAGCGGCCGTCCAGAACCATATGAAAAGCCTCCACGTCGTAGATTCCCTTTCCGGTAAAAATCGCCTCGCCGGCAAGATCCTGGTAGATATCAGAAACAGCGGTGGAGTAAGGATCCAGGCCAACATTGCCAGAAAATATTCTTGAAAACCATGTCTTTCTGGATGATTCCGGCGGGATGGAAATACGGGGCTGAATAATTCCGTACCCTTTTGTGATTCGCTTTTCTTCTGAATCGTACCGTGCACGGTTCAGCGGATGTGCAATAGTCCGGACCAGGTTCCGGGCACTGTCAGGCGGCAATTTGGTATCCGAATCCAGAGTGATGACAAACTTCACCGGAAGCGTGCTGATCGACTCGATGAAATTGCCGCCAATGTGAGTGTAAGTGGTTTCAGCACCGGGATCGCAAAGCAGCCGGTTTAACTCTTCAAGCTTGCCCCGTTTACGCTCCCAGCCCATCCACACACCCTCCTGTTCATTCCAAAGCCTCTCTCTGTGCAGGAAAAAGAATTTGTCTCCGTAATTCGATCGGTACTTTTTATTCAGCGCATCTATTGATTCGTATACAGCTTTCAGAATCGCTTTGTCGGATTCCGTTTCTTTTTCCGGAGAATCGACAAAATCAGACAAAAGGATAAACTGAAAGGCAGGGTCGGGATTGGCCAGCGACCGTATTTCAAGATTCTCGACCTGCCGGCGGACATCCTGCGGGGATGTAAACATTGTGGGAACCACTACAAGCGTTCTGGATTCATCCGGAATTCCTTCTTTGTAGTTCATTTTAGGCAGAGTCCTGGGTGGCAGAAGGAACGCTAAAAAACGGTTCACAAGTGATATGGACAAATCTAAAGCGGGAAAAAGGGCAACCGCAAGCACAAGAGCAGCGACCAGAGTTGAATTACTCATCGAACCTGTTGCCAACCATAGAATTGTCATCAAAATAACCGTAATGACGATAACCGACATCACATACCATATCGTATTTCTCTCCAGCATCCGTCGTACTTTCTCCCGTACCGGCATACGATATCCCAGTTTATTTACCAATTCCTGATATCCCACACCTTTTAAAAAATAGCCCACATGCTTACGAACATTTTCGGTATTGCCAAGCAGATCGCCTTCATCTTTCCCCTGTCCCTCAGCTTCCTCCACCATCAGTAACACCTGCTCGGCTACCTCTGTCTCACTGTAGTCCGATCTTCGGCTAAGCCCCTCCACCACCCTGCAATAACTGTCTCGTGTCTGAAAATCCATATCAGCATACGTCGCGGCCGGATCAAGCCGAAGAATCTTATCCACTACTGAACACTCTTCAACAAACTCCGACCAGTCTGTTTCAGCCGATTGCCGCAGAGAGTTTACCGCATTCTGAATACTGACCTGCAGCCTCGATTGCTTCTGTGCCTCAATGCGCATCGCCTCCTCGAGGGTCATATCGTACTGGCGAAACCTGAATGTTAGCCACCGCTTCTGTTCATCCCACAGACGGCCCTGGTTCTGAAGCTGATTATAGATCTCAACCAGTCGAACCGGGAAGCCGTTGCCGGTATTTTCAGGAAGCCACTTAGACACCACGTTTGAGAAAACTCCCGGTTCATCCTGCCGGTCTTCATCCAGTGTAGAGAGCAGCTCATTAACTTCCTTTCGCACACTTTTACGAAGCAGAATACGGGACGCTTTTTGGGCCAGTTTTTCAATTAGAATAAAACGAACCATAATCGGGATGGCCCATAATTCACCCTGCATAAGAGTCCGGCCCTCCTGATATTTTTGAACGTATTGAGTAAGCACCTCTAAATCGACAATATTGTCGGTATGATTCATCAGGTTCAAAACAAGCTCGTATACTTTAGGCAAACCCTTAAACTCACCCTTCTTGAAGAGAGGAATACTCTTCTGGTATCCTTTGGGGAAATCTATACCAATTTGTACGATCTGCTCCTGAATAATATAGAAGTTGTCTATAAGCCATTCTGCAGCAGGAGAGATCTCTTTATTTGATTTTGCCAGCGTGGAAAGCTCCCGGTACGACTCTTCCAGTATCTTCTTCGATTCCGCTAAAACCGGTTTTATGGGCTTGTAATATTTTCCATTATCCAGAGCCAGGTGATTTTCAGCCAGCTTAAGGGCACTTTCTTTTAAAAACCCGATATTAAATGAAACCGCAGAGTTATCTCTCATCTGATCTCAATTGAAAAGTTATGGGATAATCTATTTTAATATCCCAAACATAAACGATTTTCTTGTTAATGCTTTCTTGACAAGGAGTGCAGGGAAAACCTTACAATTATTTTAAGTGATGTGCCCTATCGATCATTAAAGAAACCGTTTAGAAAATTTTGGATAGATTCTTTTCAGATACATTTAATTCCACTTTACCAAAATGTAACTGCGGAGGAATTTCTATTTTCCATGTGTTTATTTATCGAAGCTCAATAATTTACTTTTACAATAACCATGCGAAAAAAAATCACCGCATATTCAGTCCATCTTTTCACAGCCATTGGTGCCGTGCTGGCATTCTGGTCACTTCTTCTGATCGTCCGGGGTGAGCTCCAGTACTCCCTTTTTGTAATGGCACTTGCCGTTATCGTGGATTCGCTTGACGGTACTCTCGCCCGGCAAGCTGGTGTAACCACTCATACACCAAATATCGACGGTGCACTGATGGATAATATCACCGACTATCTGAACTGGGTGTTCTTACCTGTTTTCTGGGCCTATACGTTTCTTGATCTCCATTTCCTGGCGGGTGCAATTGTTTTGATATCAAGCCTTTTTGGATTCAGCCACAAACAGGCCAAAACCGACGACAACTTTTTCAGGGGATTCCCCTCCTACTGGAATTTAGTAATCCTCTACCTCTACATCCTCGGTGCTAATGCCTGGATCTCTATGTCCGTCATGCTCTTATTCGCTGTTATGGTCCTGGCTCCGGTAAAGTTTATCTATCCGAGCCGTACCCGGAAGTGGCGGAAAACGACCATCTTACTCTCCATCCCGTACGCCATTGTGATATTCCTCATGCTCTACTACCTGAGAGAAACCCCTCTTTGGCTCACGCTCGCCTCGTTTTACTACCCGGTTTATTATGTAATCATCTCGATTTTGGTGGGTAACCACAGAGGGCACAAGGCATTCACTAAGGTCACAAGGAGTTATGAATGACATTCAATCATCCTACATCGTGTACCATTGTGCCAAACTTTGTGTCCGTTGTGGTTAACCCACGAAGGAATCGAAGGGATGCACTAAGGTCACAAGGAGTTGAGTATGGAAAATTTCAGTTATTCTACATCGTGCACCTTTGTGCTACCCATTGTGCCCGTTGTGGTTAACCCACGAAGGTCTCTATATCAGGAATTCCCCTACACCAAGTTTATCCAATCTACTACCACCCAAACGCAGCAGATTCCGTAGCTTCATTAAGCTTCATACCAGACACCTTTTATCATTTCTATGATGAAGAAAGTCATTTTCCACACCATTTTCTCAATTGGTTTTCTTGCTGCTTGCACCTCACCCGAAGAGATTTTTGAAAATGAGGCCAGCCAGTTCATGCAGACTTCTCAGCTGCAAAGCGAGATCATCTCGGAAGAAAAAATAGGCGCGCTTCCTGAACCAGTGAAACGTTATTTCCTTTATTCAGGCTTTCTCAGTCAGCCGATGTCCGGGGTTACTGAAATTCTCTGGGCCGACACCAAAATCAAACTCGGTCCGGATCAGGCGTGGAGAGATCTTGAGACCCGTCAGTACAACTTCACGGCGAGCGGATCAAGACTTGCGTACATGAATGCGCGTATGGCAGCGGTGATCCCATTTGAGGGGCGGGACAAATATCACAACGGTCAGGGACATATGCTCGGCACTCTGGGGCGGCTGATAAAAGTATTCGATAACCACAGCCGGGAAGTAACCCTCGGCGGGGCAGTGATTTTGCTTGCAGAGGCACTACTGGAGCCATCCATCGCACTTCAGGAGTATATCACATGGGAGCCCATTGATGAACGTACAGCCGGGGCTTCACTGCATCATGGCGACATCACCGTTAGCGGCATCTTCCGCTTTAACGAAGCGGGAGAATTTATCCGCTTCGAAAGCAGTGACCGTCCATACGAGGTTAGCAGCGTCGTGTATGAACCGAAACCGTTCAGTATCGATCTGGAAGAATATCATGAAGCTGATGGACTGAAAATTGCCGGACGGGTGTATGCCACCTGGCATCTTGAAGATGGGGATTTCACCTACTGGGATGGAAGAATTACGGGGTTGAGACGAAATGCAAAGAACTGAGATCGATTATGATTTTATGCAAAGAGTGTCCCCCTTTTGCCCAAGGCATCCCTTTGGGGGAAGGGGGCAATGGGGGATGATCTTTCGGTTTATGAATCAAGTTTTAGACCATGATTGATTTCGATAGACATCCCCTGAATCTTGCTGCCGCGGGATAAAAAAGGCTCCCTTTGTTAAGGAAGACTTTTACAATTACAATCAAATCAAATGAAAACAGCAATCATCTTCATCATCCTCCTTCACGGACTCATCCACCTGATGGGTTTCGTAAAAGCATT
>CAZKIZ010000025.1:0-5186 GCA_964552935.1 uncultured Rhodohalobacter sp.
ACTCCGTACCGTTGCGCCGTCGCGCCGTCGCGAGAACCCCCAATCTATACCGTTGAGCCGCATCGCCGTTGCTAGAACTCCCAGTCCATACCGTTGTGCCGTAACTCCGTCGCGAGAACCTCCAACTCCGCGACATTGCGTCCCTGCGGTTCAAAAAAAGTTTTGCCGTCGCGAGAACCCTCAAATCTGGGACCTTGGGTCCCGGCGGTAAAATCCACTTACCTCACAACTGTTTTATTACGCCGAAAGAGACTGATCATCAACACAGCAGTGATAACAAGCAGCACACCAATACCCATCATTGGGCTGAATGCATCACCGGCAATCAACACGCCCAGAAGTACAGCCACCAGCAGTTCGGTCACGGCAGCCAGAGTGGCCCGTCCCGACTCAATTTTTTGCAGGCCCACCAGGTAGAACCCGTAGGCGAACAGGGTAGGGAGAGTCATCAAAAGCAGAATCCAGTACCACACGCCCGGATCAGAAAAAAGACCGGCTGATGCACCCAGTCCGGCAAACGGCATCAGCCCAAGTGCGGAAAACAAAAAAGTATAGAGGGTAACGGTCAGTACGCTATATTTTTGGAGAGCGAACTTGCTGGTCACGTTGTAAAGGGCAAAGGTGAAGCCGGCTCCCAGGCCGTACAGAAGCCCGGCAGTGGAGAAAGAGACCTCCGTTTTACCGGGAATCTCCAGGACAAGCAGGCAGCCGACGATCATCAAACCGATCGCGGCCATTTTTCTTAACGTAATCGCCTCGTTGAACAGGAACCGGGCCATCACAACAACCATGGCGGGAGCGGTGTAGAGCAGAACCACCGCGAGTGACATCCCCAGCTCATCAATAGCCGACAGGTAAAACCACTGGAAGAGTCCAAGGCTTACAGTTCCCGTGAGCAGAAAGTAGGAGAGATCCTGCCAGCGGTGAAGCGTCAGCACGCCCGGCTTTACAAACCAGAGAAGCGGCAGAGCCAGCACAAATGCACCGGCCATTCGCAAAAAAGCGAGGGTAAGCGTGGGGAATCCCGCTTCGGTGAGCGGAGCGATATAGAGGCCGACCGTTCCCCAGAGCGCCGCCCCGGAAATAACGCCCGCCCAGGCAAGGCGTGAAGTTTTTGGTTGATTGAAGTTTTGCAATATAATTTTTGATTTGAGGATGCATGTCTCGGAGGCTATAAAGTATTCCGTCTCAAAGGGGGCTCTTTATCACACGCAGGCTCGTTTCTCTGTTAAACTATCATAACGAGTAAGCGGGCAAAACTATTCAGCGGCCTCTGGACTTTACCATCGGCAACACCCTACCCACCAACTCCGCGCCTTCGCGCCCCTGCGGTCCAAAAAACGTTGCGCCGCCGCGCCGTTGCGAGAAACCATCTCCGCGACTTCGCGCCACTGCGGTTCAAAAAACGTCGCGCCATTGCGAGAACCCAGCTCAATGATCACTCCACCAAAACATCACCATAACTAATCACAGCGTCGCGCCCGTCGAGGAGTATGATTCGATGGAGGCCGCGGGCACTTTCGGCGGTTCCGGTTCGTCCAAACAGAACGGGATCAATGGAGATGGATTCAGAAAGTTCAAAGCGGGCCGGACCGTAGACACTTCTGGGCTGAAAATTTGTACCATCCTGAATAAGAACGATGATCTCTAAAAATGAAATCCCATCAATAAACGGACTGCTGATTTCGAACGTGATCCGATCACCGATGGGAACAGGATTTGGTCCTGGCAGAGGATCAATAAAAACCAAACCTGCAAAAAACGGGGCGATCCTCCAGTCATCAGGATCTTCGTTACCATCTATAATCTGACCTCTTTCGTCAGTTTCCGTAATTCCATCAGGCAGAGAAAAAGCTTCCCGTTCAAAATCTCGCTGATCATCATTCTGCCCGCATGCTGCTGCACTGAAGAGAAGGAGCATCGCCATTAGAAAAGCGTAAAGGGTACTTTTCAGCCGTGCTGAAAACGGCAGTGTGGATTTCATAAAGAGTGAATCAAATAGCAATTTCTTCTGTTTTAGATTCTCTTTCGGTGAAACAGGTTTTCATGATCCCGCTTTATAAGTGGGTGTGAAAGATCGTATCTTTCAGATCTGTCAAAACCGGTTGTGACAACTGAAACGATAGTGCATCCTGATAATTTTATGACAGGGTTTAAAAACAGCGGAACAGGTATGGTTCTGAATAAAAAGTAAATCAAAAAGAATATATAGATTATGCTGAAGGTTTATGGCATCAAAAACTGTAATAAAGTGCGCGACACATTTAAGTGGCTCGAGGAGAATGAAGTGGACTACACGTTCGTCGACCTGAAAAAAGAACCTCTTTCTGAAGGGAAGCTCGACGAGTTTGTTCATAAAGTCGGTCTGGATGTGCTGATCAACCGGCGGGGGACAACCTGGCGGAATCTCGGTCTGAAAGAGCTGGACCTGGATGAAGATCAGCTGTTCGACAAACTTCTCGAAAATCAAACAATGATAAAGCGTCCGGTTCTTGAACTCGAAGATGCCGTACTGGTAGGATATGATGAAGATGCCTTCGATTCATTTGTTTAAACCAATCGCGATAATCACCGTCTGCCTGCTGTTTTTTCAGAGCGCAGAACTTTTTGGTCAGGATTCGCTGACGTTCGACCGAGGTGAGCCTCCTACGATTGAAATGCTTATGGACGTCAGAGAGGTCTTTGAGTATGAGGTCAGATACGGCTTTTTTACCCTTGGCTGGGTGGATGTTGAGCTTTTGCCCGACACTACATACGCCGGAGAGCACGCTTACCATCTCAGAACACGTATCCGCTCGAACCGGAGGGTACCGTTTGTAGGTACCCGAATCGTAAATTATGAAACTCTGTTCAGCCACAATGACGACTCCTTTTTAGCCCACCTTTTTTGGCGTGATGACATCCACGATGAGGAGTATGAAACAATTAAAATAGACTTTGACCGGGATGAAATGGAGGTTCGCTTTTTTGAAAAAGGGGAGCCTACAGATACGCTCGGACTTGAAGATCCCGCCAGCGGTGGCGACCTCGTTTTTTTCTACTCAAGACTTTTTGCCGGCATTGAAGAGCCTTACGAGCTGCCGGTCTACATTGAGGGCGAAAAAAGCTACCTGACAGCATCGAGCAGTTCAGAAACCGAAATGCGCAGCTACGATGCATTTGATGATGATGTGGAAACTTACCTTAGCGAAGGCACAACCGATGCCGACGGACCGTTTGGATTTTCCGGTGAATTTAAATCGTGGTTTATGACCGACGACCTCAGGGTTCCTGTTGAAGCCCACGTAAGAGTAATTTTTGGCAATGTAAAAGTACGGTTGATTTCCTATGAACGAACGCGATAACGTGACGTGTAAAATACAGCGGCTCCCGCACGCTGCTAATCTTCCCCTTCCATCCTACGAAACGACCGACTCTGCCGGGATGGATCTGCGGGCTGCGGTTGAAGAACCGTTAGTACTTAAGCCGGGTAAACGTCTGCTTGTGCCAACCGGCTTAAAGATGGCGATTCCGCGCGGATACGAAGTTCAGATTCGTCCGCGCAGCGGTATGGCGTATAAACACGGCATCACCATGCTTAACTCACCCGGCACAATCGATGCTGACTACAGGGGAGAGGTAAAAATGCTGGCCGTCAATCTCGGTGATGAGCCGTACACCATCAACCATGGCGACCGGATTGCCCAAATGGTGCTGGCGCCCGTAATTCAGGCCAAGGTCATAGAAGTGCCTGAACTTAATGACACAGAGCGGGGAGAGGGTGGATTCGGGAGCACCGGTACGGATTGATTCTGCAACTTCTCGAAATAGAATAAGCCGGTCCAAATAAAAAGAGGAGACTCTAAACGCAAACAGCACAAATTTTGTCCTGTTTCAAACCTGATATGCTTCACCCCCTTACGCCGAGAGATTGAAATTTTCCGTAAAACCATACCTTGACCTTGTTGGCAACAACAAAAACTATAGACGTCTGTGGCTGGCACAAGTTGTCTCTAACTTCGGGGATTGGTTCGGCCTTCTGGCAATCTACGCGCTTATTCAGTCCTACAGCGATTCGGAACTTCTGCTCGGCCTTATCATAGTGGTAAAAACGCTAAGCCTTGCGCTCTTCTCCCCGTTTGCCGGGCACATTACCGACCGGATGAATCGCCGAAAACTGATGATCTGGTGCGATATTTTCAGAGCTCTGGTTGTGTTGGGATTCATCCTGATCGTATCGTATCAGCTGCTCTGGCTTGCGTACCTGCTGATGGCGGTACAGATGATATTCTCTGCAATTTTTGAACCGGCTAAAACCTCATCTATACCGAACGTTACCACATCTCAGGAGCTGGTGATTGCCAACATACTCTCTGCCGCATCGTGGAGCATCATATTTACCTCAGGGATGGCCATTGGTGGATTTGCCACCGCCTGGCTGGGTACAGATGCTGTATTTGTGATCAACTCCCTCACCTATCTGCTCTCGGCTGTATTCATTTATCGGGCCGTGATACCGCAGACTGAAATGAGTGATAAAGAGAGGTTCCGGACCCGAAATCCACTGACCGGCATTAAAGAAGGGTTCAAGTTTTTAAAAGATCACCCCGAAGTGATGCGTCCAACCATGGCCAAGGGAATGTTTACAAGCTGTATTGGAGCGCTGGTCTACCTGCTAATTCTTGTGGCTGAAGATATCCTGCTGATGGGGAGCGTGGGTCTTGGAATATTATACGCAGCAAGAGGTGTGGGAACGGGAATTGGTCCGGTTATTGGCCGGCGCATTTTTAAAAAGGAGTCAACTTGGGTAAAAGCGATGGGCTACTGCATGGTCTTTGCCGGAGTGATGTATGCTCTGCTGAGCGGATCTGAGGCGCTGTTTCTGATCACTCTGCTGGTGATGATTGCGCACGCGGCGTCGGGTTCCAACTGGGTGATGAGTACGGTTCTGCTTCAGCGCAGGGCGCCCGATACCTTCAGGGGAAGGGTTTTCAGCACGGAATGGCTGCTCTTTACGCTCTCTCAGTCCGTATCGGTTACAATCGCAGCGCTTCTGCTGGAGTTCGATCTGCTGACCATACGGCAAACCATTCTGCTGTTTTCTCTGATGCTGAGCTCCATCGGCGTATTTTGGCTGATGAAAATTGCGCCTGCCGAAGAGGCGGAGCAGCAGGTTGCGGCGGCCAAAACGGCTACTGCGCCGTGAT
>CAZKIZ010000025.1:5286-9308 GCA_964552935.1 uncultured Rhodohalobacter sp.
AATACAATGAACCGCATGACAAATCGTTTGAATTCACTCTGCGTTCAACGATTAAATGGTTATCTTTGACCCGTTTCAAAAACTGAATTACATTATCATGGTTTGGGAAAATAGTACATACCTCTGGATGCTTCTGCTGATACCTGCTTTCTGGGGAATATTTTGGTGGATACGTGTTGTCAGGCATAAACAACGGCGCGAACTATTTGATGACCGGCTCTTATCACTGCTGCGGCTCAATTTTTGGAAAACCGGTGACAGAGTTCGCTTTTTCAGTTTTCTGATTGCACTATTCTTCTTTGTTGTGGCGCTTGCAGGCCCCAAAATCGGTACGGAGATCAGGGAAGTGGAGCGATCAGGTGTGAACATGCTGATTGCGCTCGACCTGTCGAGAAGCATGAATGCCGAAGACATTTCACCCAACCGGCTTGAGAAAGCGAAGTTTGAGGTGAATCGCCTGATCGATCGTCTGGATGGCGACAGAGTTGGACTGCTGGTGTTTACAGGTGAAGCGTTTGTACAGAGTCCATTGACGCTCGATTACTCCGCGCTTCGGCTCTACCTTGATATTGCTCAAACGGACCAGATGCCCTCTTCAACGACCAATTTCCAGGCCGCACTGATTAAGGCAGAAGAGACATTTCAGTCGATTGAAGAGAATACCGATGCTGCTAACGTCCTGCTTTTTATAGCCGATGGCGAAAATCAGGGGCCTGATTTCAGATCCGCCGTTGAGCGACTGAACAGTATGGGAGTATCGATATTTTCAGTAGGCATCGGTACACCGCAGGGAGCCCGAATTCCGCTGTACGATAACGGATCTCTGCGGGGATATCACCGCGATGGCCAGGGAAATGAGGTGATTACCCGGTTGGAATCTCAGACCATGAGAGAGATTGCAACCCTGGGCGGGGGAAACTACTTTGAAATCAGCAGCGGCAGCGACACTATCGAACCATTTCTGTCACGGCTCAGCGAACTGGAAAGGGGAGAGTTCTCGAGCCAGGAATTTGCCGATTACAAAAACCGGTATCAGCTTATGGTGGTAATTGGCCTGATATTTCTGGGCCTTTCACTGTTCTTTCCCGATTTTTCGATCCGGTCTGATAATAAATCTGAACCTGTATTTACCTAATCTATTTTATGATCAAGCTATTTGTAACGGACCTCGACGGGTGTGTTTCTCATCCTTTTAAAACACCGCACTGGGAGTCTATCAATAAACTGAGAGAGCTCAATAACGAGAGCGTGAACGACGCATCTATTCCTCCGCTCACCATATGCACGGGACGCCCGTTTCCGTATGCTGAAGCGGTAGGGCAGTGGTTTAATATTCGCTATCCGTTTGTGTTCGAAAGTGCCGGCCTCTACCACTGGGAGGGAAACCGAATACAGACGGCGCTTGATGAAACTGGAGAGTCACTTGAGCCGATCTACAAAGTGAAGGCGTGGCTGACCGATGAGATTCTACCCGATTATCCCAACGCAATTCTGGAGTTCACCAAAATGATGGATGCCGGGGTTGTCTGTCCGGATACATCGGTTATTGATGAGATTCACGAAAAAGCGCTGACCTACATCCCGGAGAATTTTCCCGGATTGGAAATTCACACGACAGATATCTCTATCAATATTTTGATGCCGGGAAACAACAAGCTGCGGGGCCTTCGCCTGCTGGGTAGTCACCTGGACGTATCGTTAGACGAGATGGCGTACATTGGCGATACGGGCGGAGATGCTGTAGCCCTGAAAGAAGTGAAGATGCCGTTTGCGCCAAGCAACGCCCGGAAAGTCGCAAAGGATGTAGCAAAAGTTACGAAAGGCGAAACCACTCAGGGAGTTTTGGAGGCCTACCTGGAAGTGATTGAGTATAATCGATCGAAATAAGATGGTAGATTAGAGATGAGAGATAATAGGTTTGGATCACAGCGGTTAGCTTGTGCCAATGGTAAAATCTTTCGACTTAATTGGTGAATTGAATATGAATTCCATAACCATTTTTAAACCACGCAGAGTCTCGCCGATTATTCCGCTGATTATCGCAGAGAATTTTTCATCTTCTTTATGAACATTTCAGCGTAACTCTGCGACATACACAGCGAATATCTGCGTAAAATGGTGGGGATTGATTTGTGATCTTTAAAAACTCTGTTCCTACGATCGGGCATCCTTTGATTATCCAGTAAAAAACGTTTTACCGCTGGCACAAACGAACAAATGTGATTTTGGATTTTGTCTAAATTTGGATTAATCAAAAGCTCGATTCTTATAAATACCTGCCGCATCCCTGGTTGGTTACGCCATCTTCTGTCAGGGTTACGACGTGGGTGAATTTGAACCCGCTCATCGTATCCTGGCAAAACTCTCTTTCGGTGTGTATCTCGATCTCCTGATCTGAGCCGAAGTCGGCACGATACTCTCTTCCTGATTCCTTCTGAATGATCTCGAGAGATCTGCTTTTCATTTCAAAGTCCGGCTTCAGGAAGACAAGGGTGTCGCCCTCAAGTATCCTGAACGACCAAAACGGCTCATTACCGCTGGCCAGAAAAGTCACACCCTCTTCACGCAGTTCACGATGGCGATCGAGTATCGACTGAAACTCACTGTTCCGTTCCAGGACACTGTTCTCGTCCGGTTCTCCGCTGATGTCATCACTGTCTGAATGGATAAGCCTCAGCCTCTCGTCTGAAATTAAAAACTCTTTCCTGTCACCGGCATCCTTCGATTCGATTGTTAACCTGTCGCCCGAAATTTCCCATGAACCGGTTCGAGTAAAGTGACCCGGATCGCGGTCGATATACAGCTTGAATTCAGTGAACTGTCCCTCTTCAAGCCTGAGCTCATACTCTATTCCGGGGCAGCTGGCGCAGGGGAGTGTACCGGTATAGGCGATGGGTAAATCGGGAGTGTAATCTTCCGCTGACCCGGGGCCGGAGGAGTAGTTAAGGGCGATATTTACCCGTATGATGATAAAGACCACCAGGCATGCCACAATTATAAGGCCTGTTTTTTTACTCATATAGCACTTATTTAAACAAGGTTTTCCGTCTTTTTCAACGATTCTTCCGCCATCTGGCTGTGGTACGATTTCAGTTTCCCGGCGATTCCCTCATCAGAAATACTTAATATTCGGGCGGCAAGGAGCCCCGCATTTTTCGCCTTCCCGATAGCTACTGTCGCTACTGGAACACCATTTGGCATCTGCACGATAGAGTAGAGGCTGTCAACACCGCCAAGGGCTGACGTCTTCACCGGCACCCCGATAACGGGCAGGGTTGTGTAGGCAGCCAGCATCCCGGGAAGATGTGCGGCGCCGCCCGCACCGGCAATAATTACGCTCAATCCGCGGCTGCGCGCCTCCTTGCCGTATTGGGCCATCAGATCGGGAGTTCTGTGGGCAGAAACGACCCTCTTTTCATAGGGAATCTCAAATTGGTCCAGGATTTCAGCGGCCTCTTTCATGGTTGGCCAGTCACTGTCGCTGCCCATTACAAGTCCGACTTTCAGTTGCTTTGTCATTGTCTAAGTTGTTTCTGGTTAAATTTAAAAATGTTGTAAACGCATAAACCTGAATTCAATTAATAATAGCTCTATCTGGATGCTTCAAAGTGAGGCTGTCCAAAAGGGCGTCATCCCGCACTTGATGCGGGATCTCCCATTCCTAATAAAGGCAGGAGATGCCGGATCGGAGTCCGGCATGACTAAATTGAGTACGAATGTTCTTTTTTCCGCTCTTTTGGACAGCCTCAATAAAATAATCAGCATTGTGGAATTCAACTCAGATAATAACATATACGAATAACTACTCCCCAATACTCAAACTAAATCTGAATATTCAGCGTGGCTTTAATAGCCTCGTCGTAAATCTCATCCTGGTCGTCGCCCAGGAGCGTGTAGTGAGCCATCTTGCGTCCCGGTTTGCTCCCGGTTTTTCCATATACGTGAAGATGCCCGTTAGCTTTTTCCAGCGCTTCATCTGCAAAGTCAACCCGCGCTGTTCGTTTTTCTGATCCGAGAAGATT
>CAZKIZ010000025.1:9408-17446 GCA_964552935.1 uncultured Rhodohalobacter sp.
GCGAGCCGCTGCGCTTCTTTGGCAAGAACCGGGTCGATTTCAGCCGGGGCTTTCACTGCCACGCAGATGTGATCCTGCTGCACGGTTTCCACGCACGGGTAGACAACAGTTTCGCTGCCGTTCCGGGCCACTTGTACAGCCAGCTCGTGTGTAAATTCCACGAACGATTCAGCCAAAATATCCCGGCTGTCATCGCCACCGAGCTCGCGGAATGCTGTTTTGGCTTCACCCATGTGTTTCACGGTTCTGTTTCCATATCCGTCGTAACCACCTTTGGACGATTTTAGCATCACCGGCCAGCCGAACTCTTCTGCAAACGTTTCAATCTCATCTGTGCTGCCAACCAGCCGGCTGGGAGTTACCGGGATCCCGGCGTCGCTAAAAGTTAGCTTTTCGATCTCCTTATCCTCAATTTTAGCGAACGACTCGGGAGATGGATAGATCGGGGTTCCGGTGCGTTCTCTGAGTTCAAACAGCACTTCAGAGTCGATAAATTCGTTTTCAAGAGTGATGATATCGCACGATTCAGAAAATTCAATCATGCTGTCAACGTCGTCGAAAGAGCCTTTAAATGAGTACGGGGTGATAAATTCTACCGGTTCCATCTCGCTACGATCTGAAAAAACAGCCACCTGCATTCCGAAACGATATGCCTGCAGGGCAGACATGCGGGCAAGCTGACCCGCGCCCAAAAATCCGATGGTGAATCCCGACTCTAAACAGTTTTTTTCCATTTTAATAGCATTGAAAAAATAAACCGGCAAACTGAATGGTGATATTAATTGCCTGGTTTGTTAATAAATAAATGTGGTAATAGTGTAGGCTTAAAGGTACAAAACTCTGATTGAATATTGATCCGCGATTCTGTTCATTTCCACCCAAAAAATTCAATATCTTAAAGTCTGTCAATTTTTACAGATTTCAACTATGGATTTAGAAGCTAAACTACATCAGATTCGCGAACGCTATGACGAGATCAACCAGGCGATGGCGGATCCTTCGATCTATGACCGGCCAAAAGAGTATACCGAGCTCACCAAAGAACATACGCAGCTAAAGGAGCTCGTCGAGGATTTTGACCGCTGGAAAGAGATTCAGCATCAAATCGAGGGCAATGCAGAGCTGATGGAAATAGACGACGACCCCGAAATAACGGAGATGGCGCGCCAGGAGACCAGCGAGCTGAAAACAGAGCTGGAGAAGCTCGAAAAGGATATCAAATATAAGCTGATACCAAAAGATCCCGATGATTCTAAGAACTGTATCATTGAGATACGGTCGGGAACCGGCGGGGATGAGGCCGCAATATTTGCCGGTGACCTGTTTGATATGTACCGCCGATACGCAGATTCAGAAAATTGGAAAATGGGTCTGCTTACCGTTCAGGACGGCGACATGGGCGGCTATAAAGAGATTGTATTTGAACTGTCGGGCAGTGAAGTTTTTGGCAAGATGAAGTACGAAAGCGGTGTTCACCGTGTTCAGCGTGTCCCCGATACCGAAAGCCAGGGGAGGGTCCATACCTCTGCGGCTACGGTTGCTGTACTTCCCGAAGTTGAGGAGGTCGAAGAGGTGCATCTTGATATGGGCGATATACGAGTGGATACATTTCGATCCAGCGGTGCGGGTGGTCAGCACGTGAATAAAACGGATTCCGCTATTCGCCTGACCCATGAACCGACAGGAATTGTTGTGGAGTGCCAGCAGGAGCGGTCTCAGCATCAGAATAAAGAGAAAGCGCTGACCATGCTGCGATCCAAAATCTACGAAATCGAACAGGAAAAGATCCGGGCAGAGCGGGCAGCAGAACGAAAGAGCCAGGTATCAACCGGCGACAGAAGCGCCAAAATCCGAACCTACAACTTTCCGCAAGGCCGCCTTACCGATCACAGAATTAATTTAACACTCTACAACCTCGATGATATCATGAAAGGTGATATTGGAGAGGTCATTGATGCGCTCAGAGTTCAGGATAACCTGGACAGACTGAATGCGATTATGAACTAACTGACAACATGAATCCGGGGCGACTGTATAATGCCTCAATAATTATAAAATTAACCTAAATAAGAGAACATTGAACTTTCCCAACCCTTTTTACCGCTGGCGTCCGCACCCCTGGCACGGACTTGAAGTTGGCGCAGACGCTCCAGAAATTGTAAATGCATTTGTTGAGATCACTTCATTTGATACGATCAAATATGAAGTGGACAAAAAAACGGGATACATGCGGGTTGACCGTCCCCAAAGAAGCTCATCTCTGCCTCCGTCACTCTACGGATTTGTACCGCGAACGTACTGCGGCGACAGGGTAGGAGCACTTTCGGAAGACACCAATATTGGTGATGGTGATCCGCTCGATATCTGCGTTCTGAGTGAGCGTCCGATTGACCGTTCAGAGGTGATTCTGAAAGCACGTGTTGTGGGCGGTCTTCACATGATCGACGAAGGCGAAGCCGATGATAAAATAATTTCTGTACTCAGTAACGATCAGTACTACAAGGATGTGAACGATATCAGTGAAATTCCGGAGGTGCTGATTGAGCGGCTGAGGCACTATTTTGCGACCTATAAAATGATTCCGGGCCAAAAAGTGGACGTTTCTGTCGAAAAAGTCTACGGCAGAGAGGAAGCCTTTAAGGTGATTAAAGCCTCCATGGAAGACTACGACGAAATGTTCGGAAACTAATTAATAAGAGATCATTAAATGAAGTATATAGGAGCGCATGTAAGTGCTGCCGGCGGGGTGGAGAATGCACCAACGCGGGCTCATGAAATTGGAGCTACAGGCTTTGCACTTTTTACCAAGAATCAGCGGCAGTGGAAATCAAAACCCCTTACCGAAGAGAATATCACGCTGTTTAAGGAGCGTTGCAGCGAGTTGGGATTCTCGATGGATGCAATCATACCGCACGACAGCTATCTGATCAACCTGGGACACCCTGAGAAAGAGAAGCTAAAAAAATCACGTGACGCTTTCTTAGTAGAGATGCAGCGGTGCGAACAGCTTGGAATCAAGCTGCTGAATTTTCATCCCGGCAGCCACCTGAACAAAATTTCAGAGAAGGAGTGCCTGGCCCGTAACGCAGAATCGATAAATATTGCCCTTGAGCAGACAGAGTTTGTGAAAGCGGCGATCGAAAATACGGCCGGACAGGGAACCAATCTTGGATTTCGGTTTGAACATCTCGCAGAGATGATTGAGCAGGTGGATCAAAAGGAGAGAGTGGGCGTCTGTATAGATACGGCTCACGCTTTTGCCGGCGGGTACGATATCTCCACAGAAGAGGGATTTACCGACACCTTCGAACAGTTTGGTGAGATTGTCGGTTTCGACTACCTTTTGGCGATGCACCTGAACGACTCCAAAAAAGAGTGTGGAACCCAGGTAGACCGCCATGAAAGCCTGGGAGACGGCCACATCGGCTGGACCCCTTTTGAGATGATCATGAAAGACAGCCGTTTCGACGGCATACCGCTGATTCTCGAAACACCCAATACTGATCGATGGGCAGAAGAGATTGCTGCGCTGAAGAAGTTTACGGAGTGATTTTGTGTTGAACTGTTGAGTATCACGCTCTGCGTGATGTTGAACTGTTTTACACCTCGGGTGTGGTGATTTGTTGATTGGTTATCGGGTGAACGTAGCGCGTGGCACCTGCCTCGCGTATCCGACCCACCGTCCTTGAATCCTTCCGCCAACTGGCGAATTGAATGCAGAGGTGGGTTCCCGGAGTGTTGATTTGCTCACGAATCTTTCCAATGTACCTAAGCCCCTCAAACCCACCCCTGAAGATCCGCAGGCCGGCTTTCATGCCGAGGGGTGTGTTACAAAGCTTTGAATGAGAATAGAAGCAATTTCACGATCTGAGCCCCTTCGAACCCACCCCTTCCTGAAAAAAGCATCGCGTTGCGATCTTTTTTCCAGCATGTCCCCTCCCGAGAGGGGATTTCTTTGGCCATCTGCAAAATTCTATCTTATGAAATTAAGAAAAAGTGTAAGGACTTACTGTTTTTTGGTTCATATCTGTAGAGGACAACCTGACTCTTCAAATATATGAATCGTCCAATCATACCATACAATCCAAAACTCAAAAAAAAAGCCCGCAAGCTTCGCAATAACAGCACGAAGAGTGAAATTATCCTATGGCAGCATTTAAAGAGAGGTCAGATGCACGGGTTTGATTTTCATCGCCAGCGACCGGTAGACCAGTATATTGTCGATTTTATCTGCAGCGAATTGTGGCTGGTCATTGAACTGGATGGATATACACACCATCTTGATGAACAATCAGAAAAAGATATCATCCGGGAGGAGAAATTACGTGCTTTGGGACTACGGGTGATCCGCTTCTGGGATGAAGAGGTTTTTGAAAACGTAGATTGTGTGTTGAGCCAAATTGATTATGTGGTATCAGAGCAGAGAAAGAAGTTTGGAGTTTGAGACAAAAAAAATTATTGAGGCCGATATAATCCCCTCTCGAGAGGGGAAAAGGTGATGAAAGGGGCCGCAGGCCGGCTTTCATGCCGAGGGGTGTGTTACGAAGCGTTGAGTATGAATCGAAGCAATTTCACGATCTGAGCCCCTTCGAACCCACCCCTTCCTGAAAAAAGCATCGCGTTGCGATCTTTTTTCAGCATGTCCCCTCCCAAGAGGGGAGGCTGTAAAATCCCAAATCTCACATCTCACATCTCACATCTCACATCTCATTCCCCCAAAACCACCCCTTCATTCGGACGAAGATTAAGAGTACCGGATTTTTCATTATACCCCGTTTCATTATCCATTTCTGTGGATATCAGGCAGGTTGTCAAAGATGGGATCCCGGCTGTATCGGGGAACAATTCAGAAAGGGCCGTACGTATATCAACGGATTGAGGTTGATCGCTGAAGTTGAGTGCAATCAGAAAGGTTTCATCTGTCTCTTTATCTCTGCGGATATAGCTTAGAACGGAGCTATTCAGATCAAGAGTTTCGCAGGTTCCTGTAGCGAGTGCGGGATGATTTCGCCGAAGCTGGATCACTTTATTTACAAAATTAAGGGTTGACTGGCTCTCTTTTTTCTGAATTTCCACGTTCTGATATTCACTTCCGTCACCAGCCGGCAGCCACGGTTCTACAGTCTCTTTGCAGAAACCTGCGTGTTTTGATGCATCCCACCGCATGGGTGTGCGCACTGGATCGCGGCCCAGGCCAAGACCCGGCGATAAAAGCTCCCAGGGATCCTGAACACGGTCAGGCGGTATATCAACGCTCTGCATGGCAAGTTCATCACCATAATAAATTGTGGGTGTTCCCCGAACTGTCAGCAGAAATAGCAATCCATTTCTTGCCTGTTCCGACCCGGCCCGTGTAGCAAATCGCGGCTGGTCGTGATTGCTGAGAACCCAGTTGGGCCAGCCATGGTCGGGTACATGTTTTTCAAACTGATCCACAAGATCCTTCACATTTTCAGGCTCCCAATCCGAGAAAATCAGCCGGAAGTTGAAGGGGAGATGAAACTCCGGTTTTTCTACCGTACCGTAATGCTTTGCCAGCTCCGGAATTTTCAAATTCATTTCGCCGATGGTCACACGGTTGTCATACTCATCGCAGGTCTGTCGAATCCAGCGATTGAATTTATGAATGTCGGGCGTATTCTTGGTATGCTTTTCGATCACCCGAAAGGAGCGGTCCATTCCCGGCTTCCAGTCAGGGTTTGGCGGGTTGTCGCGGAACTCCGGGTCTTTCATCACGCGGTAGGATACATCCACCCGGAACCCATCCACTCCGCGATCGAACCAGAAGCGTAAAATATCCAGCATCGCTTCTCTGACCTCCGGATTGCGCCAGTTCAGATCCGGCTGCTCTACAAGGAACGTGTGCAGGAAATACTGCCCGGTCTTCTCATCCCACTCCCAGGCGGACTCCCCGTCAAAACGGCTCAGCCAGTTGTTGGGCGGGCCGCCATCCTCAGCGGGATCCTTCCAGTAGTACCAGTCACGTTTTGGATTGTCGCGGCTGCTTCGTGATTCAATAAACCACGGGTGTTCGATGGAGGTATGATTAGGTACAAAATCGAGGATGATCCGGAGATCGTGCCTGTGGGTCTCCTCAATCAGCCGGTCCATATCTGCCAGGGTTCCAAATATCGGGTCGATATCGCAGTGGTCTGATACATCATACCCAAAATCGGCCATGGGAGAGGGGTAGACAGGTGAGAGCCAGATTGCGTCAGCGCCGAGCCATTTCAGGTAGCCGAGCCGCTGCGCAATACCGTTCAGGTCACCAATACCATCACCGTTTGAGTCCTGGAAACTTCGCGGATAGATGTGATAAATGATCCCGGATTCCCACCATTTGCTTGGTTGTGCCATTACTCTTCTCCTGCGTCGCTCACGATTTTTTCCGCTTTTTTTGTGAGTGATTTGATCCGCTCAGGATCATCGATCAAATCGTTATGGATTTTTTCAACATCCGTTGCCAGTTTCGCATCCTGAAATGAAAACCCGATGTTGAGAACCTGGTTCATCCTGGCACGTTTCTGCTCACCTGCTAGCTCGCTTTTTTCAAGCGGCCGGGCGGCACCCCAGTCGATGTGTACCATTTTAGGGACGCCGCTTGCAAACGGGTTCGGCTCCGATTCCAGCACGATGAAGTTGGCTGCATGCCAGTCGCCATTTTCTACTCCCAGCGCTTCGCAAATGAGCTGATGAAGCAGCACATACTCATAGAGTTTCGGTTTCAGCCGCGTCGGTTTCTCCAACAGATACTCTTTCAGCGTTGGTCCGGACACGAACGGCTCAATTATAAACCCAAGCGTAGAGATGCATCGGATATTATGCCCGAATATGTGATTCAGTCTCAGAATCAATCCTTCATCAATGGAGAGTCTCATGCGTCCGCCCGGGGTTACAACCGCACCGCTTCCCGTTAATACCGGCCAGTTTTCAGGTTTACCGTTATGCTCTACCGCACCCAGTTTTGCTTCGTGAAAGGGTTCGGCCCCGGGCTGTTTGGCCACCAGATTTAATTCAGGAGCAATCAAAACGGTGCTCCGTCTTTGACGCCCCATCACGTATTCTCCTTTCAACATCAGGTGCAGTCCGCTTTCGTTTTCGAGTTTCTGCTGCCAATCGGCAATATCACCGGCCGAACTGCTATTTCCATCAGCTACAAACTTGCGTCGGGCATTTTCAACACGAACGAGCTGCGCCATCAGTTCATCAATCAGCAGTGCTTTAGGAATTGCAGGTTTACCATCTTCTGAAGGTTCGCAGAGTGTTCCTTCATTGATCAGTTCAGTATAGAGAAGATCGGCCGTGTTCATCATATCAATGGCGGAGCGGACGAAGTGGTGCGATTTTCGCCAGTCGTGAAGCCGGATGATCGCCCCGGCAACTGTTTTTGGATCATCAGTCTGCATCTCTTTTTTGAGCCTTTCTCTGCTTTGAGTGGGATCGGGTCCGTAGCTTTTAATCTCATCGCCATAATTTGTGAGAACACTGGCGTGCGACAGCAACGGATCACTGTCCCAATCTGCATCCGAAGCCTCCATCAGCGCAAAGTAGACGGGGCTCCATCCGCCAAGATTCCTGGTCAGGTATTCGGGATCATCCATGATGAACTCCGCGGGAATGAGGCGGTCGGTGGTAGTTTCTGTAAGGTAGCGATGCGGATTATCACGCCAGAGAATGTTTTCGATGGTCGGGTTGTCGCGCAGCCGCTCAGCCCACTCAATTTCATTGGCCACAGAGGGTCGCTGGCCAAGAATGCGGACCGGCGTTCCGTGCGGGATATTTTTTGGAGGCTTCAAAAAAGAGACGATCTCATCTCTGTTCAGGGGTATGGCTACGATTTTATATTCTAAGGGTGAATTCATGAAGAAGCTCCGTAATAAGCGCTCGTGTGTTGTCAGTTTAAATGAAGTTGAAGCGCTTTATATGCTGGTAAATTTAAAAACTAATGTAATCAGGAAAGGGTAAAAGGCAAAATGAGGAGGGATCTCAGTCGACATAGAAAGGTTTTTCGCAGAGTCACGCCGATGGTTTCGCTGAG
>CAZKIZ010000026.1:0-17044 GCA_964552935.1 uncultured Rhodohalobacter sp.
CTTTTTGAAGTTTTACGCCCTGGTCAAAACTCCAGGCGATGGCAAGCAAAACCAGCCCAAACAGCAGCATCAGCAACGGCTGTGAAAGCCCGGAGCTTACCTCCGACGCTCTTGTAAAGTGAAGATCGGCAAAGAGGTCCGGCCTTATAAATGAGTTCCAAATCCATATTAAAAAAGGAGCGATTATAGCCATCCACGCGGTGATTTTCAGGTAATAAGCATTCTTCCGGGTAAAGAATCCCGGGGTACGCAGACCGGCAATGAACTTTCTTAAAAACCAGAGAAAAACCGTTACGTAGAGTACCAGGAACAGTTTGCTTACTATGCCTGATCTTGCGTAGAAGATGAATGCCTCTTTTTCAACGGAAACTGCGGGGCCTGCATAACGAACCGGAACTTCCCCGAGAGGTTCTGTAACAATTCCCCACCTTTGGAATAGTCCAAAATATTTGCTCTCATAAGTACTTTCCTCCCGGTCAATTTTATTCGCGTACACAGCCAGTGAGTCGGAAAGTGAGATATTGTAGAGATTTCTCAAAGAAGCGAAATAGTAATTCTCCTCATCAATACCGTTCTCCTTATCGATGACACGTTCGTAAAGGTAGTTGTCTCCGAAGAAGTTTTGAGATACCCGGTAGTTTGATTTGTCAATTCCTTCAGAATCAATACCCGGGGCGATAAGCGACGGCATCTTTGTATAGTAGTAGAGCCCAAACAGAAATATAAGTGCAAGGATAACCAGGGTGAGATTACAGCTCCAAACAAGAATTTTTACGGAGATTGGTGATTTCATCGGAGGATGTTTATTGAATATTACATACCTAATAACGGTAATAATTTATTGATAAACAATAAAAATTTACTGTTTAAAGAAAATAATTCACATTGGGGTGGTAACTCTGTATGAAAGGAAGGTGAGGAAATAACGAATATCGAATGATGAATGCTGAATATTGAACTGCTGATAAAGTGTAGATAATGGTAGTAGAACCAAACTTCCCCTCTTGAGAGGGGAGATGCGTAAACGAAACGGCGTAGCCGGGTGAGTTTAGCGAGGGGTGTGTTCCATGGCTTTGATTATGAGCCGTAGCCGTTTTAAGGTTCTTTGCCCTTGCAAACACACCCCTGAGTCCCAAATGGACGCTTGGTGTTATTATGTTGATCTGTCCTCTCGGGAGGGGATTTCACAGCCCTTACTGCGATAGCAGTTAGTATTCCATCACCAGTAGCAAAAATACCATGCCTGAGTAACTGAACTTCGAAATTCGCTATCCAATATTCAGCGTTCATTACTCCATCAGACTACGATCCGCCCATCAGGGGCTCGTTAATGGCGCGAATGCTGGCATTAGGCAGTCCCTCAGGATAGGTTTTTTTGCTCAGGTTGATCGCGTCAATGACCAGCTTCAGGTGCATCTCTTTCGAATTCTGATAGAAGGTTTGTGCCGCACCGCTCAGTTTGGGTTTGCCGTGGAGCGGTTTGTCGCTCACGCAGAGCAGCGTGGCAAACGGAATTCTGTAGCGATAGCCGTTTGTGGCAACTGTGGCGGACTCCATATCGATCGCCACGCTTCGGCTGATGTGAATCTGCTCCACAGTCCGCCGTTTAATAAACTCCCAGTTTCGGTTGGCGGTGGTATAAACGGTACCCAGGCGGTAGTTGCGCTCGTGCCGGTCGAGCTGCTCTTTCAGGTAGACATTCAGCAGGTGGTTGGGGGTGATTGGAATATTAAGCGGCAGAATATTATCCAGAACGCCGTCATCTCTCATAAATCCTGTGGCAAGCACAAAATCACCAATTTCCTGGTGGTTTCGAAGACCGCCGCAGTGCCCAACCATTACCATGGCGTCCGGACGGAGTACAGCTACGTGATCTGAGATTGTTTTTGCATTGGAGGGCCCCACACCGATGTTTACGAGCGTGAATCCCTTATTATCGGGAAGCTTGTGGTGGTAGGCGGGCATCTGTACACTTCGGTCCGGTTCAACACATTCGGGGTAGAGTTCTTTGAAAACCTCCACATGCATATCGTAATTGGTAAAGAGAATATATCTCTGGAAGTCACTTGGATCTGTTCCGGTGTAGTGTTTCAGCCGATCGAGGGAGATATCAATTCGTTCTGGGCTGAACAGGAAAAGCTTTTTCTGGGTGATATCCCAGTCGTCTTCATCGGCGTTATCGAAAATTGTGGCATCGTTTGGTTTTAGTCTTGGCCGCGACGGAAAGATTTTTATTTCTGCGCCTTTTTCCGCCAGTTTCTTCAGTTCGCGGGTCAAATACCATCGATAGGCGCTTGGAACCGCAATTTCGCCGGTAATGATCGGGTTGTGCTCCGACCAGGTGCGTTTAACCGTAAGCTTTGGGTAATCTCCGTCATTGTAGATCGTCTCCATCATGTCGCACGCTTTTTCAATCAGCGCAACGAGTTCTTTTTCATTACTGAATGCTTCTTTCGTAAATTCTATTGTTTTTTTCATGCTCAAATTGGCAGTCGTTTATGTTTAAATTTTCCAAACCCAGGTGGGAGACTCTCAAAGATAAGAAAGTATATGGAACTCCCATTTTTTCTCTCCACGAAAAAAAGATGATGCCATCGGGCGGACAGCCACCGGCTAATTTTTATGTGTTAAACGCTCCCGAGTGGATAAACGTGATTGCCCTGACCCCGCAGAATGAGGTTGTGCTTGTGGAGCAGTATCGCCACGGGGTGGACGAAGCAACGCTGGAGATTCCCGGGGGAATGGTTGATCCCGGCGAGTCACCCGAGAAAGCGGCCGGCAGAGAGCTATTAGAAGAGACGGGCTACAGCTCAGATGTGTGGCACTCGTTCGGGAAAGTGAGTTCAAACCCCGCAATCCTGACCAACTATACGCACCTCTATTTTGCTGAAAACTGCGAGAAAACTGCCGCGCAGCAGACCGACGGGCACGAAGATATCCGCGTACATACCGTGCTGCTTGATGAGTTCCTTGAAATGGTGAGCAGCGGGGTTGTGCACCACTCCATTGTTGTTGCGGCTGTAGCTAAACTACTGCTTAAATTTCCTGACCTGCTCAATAACAGATAGTGAAAAGTAGCAGTTGCTCAAAAATTCAGAGAATGATTATACTGCTAGGCCGGGGATCGATCAGAACGAATCGATCTTTGAATTGGGTTATTTCAATCCACACCAATTAAAACAGAGTTCAATTATGGTAGCAGTTGGAGATAAAATAGATACAGATTTCAGTCTGAAAGTGGTTCAGGACGGTGAAGAGAAAGAAGTTTCTTTCAAAGAATTGCTGACCCGGCCAACCATCGTTTCGGTTTACATGAGAAATAATACGGGCGGGTGCGACAAGCAAAACCGCAGCCTGTCAGAGCACACCGGGTGGTTCGATGAAAAAGGATATAATATCGTGGCGCTGAGCAAGGACACTTGCGGCTCGCACAAAAACTACGCTGAAAAACTTGATATCAGCTACACGCTTGCGTCGGATCCCGACTATAAGTTTGCAGCGGCGACCGATTCTGTTGTAGAGAAAAAAATGTATGGTAAAACGTTTGATGCCCCCACTCGTTCAGCGTATGTAATCGACACAGACGGCACCGTTCTCGGAATAATTGAAAAAGTGAATACAAAAGCTCATGCTGAAGAACTCAAAGAGCTTGTTGAATCTATATAAAAGAGTAAAATGAAAACATTAGTCATCGTAGAGTCACCTACAAAAACAAAAACAATCAAGAAATATCTGCCCAAAGGATTTACGGTAGACTCTTCCATGGGCCATATTCGTGACCTGCCCTCATCAGCCAAGGAGATTCCAAAAAAGTTTAAGAAAGAGTCTTGGTCGAATCTTGGGATTAACGTGGACGAGGACTTTGAGCCCCTTTACGTGACTCCATCCAGCAAGAAGAAGATTGTGACCAGGCTGAAGAAAGCACTGAAGGAGTCTGACGAACTGATTTTGGCGACTGATGAAGATCGCGAAGGCGAGGCGATCAGCTGGCACCTTGTGGAGCTGCTGAAGCCCAAAGTGCCGGTAAAGCGGATGGTTTTTCGGGAAATTACCAAAGAGGCGATTACGGCTGCACTCGATAATTTCAGGGACATTGATATGAACCTGGTGCACGCTCAGGAGACGCGCCGAATCCTGGATCGTCTTGCGGGTTATACGATTTCACCACTGCTTTGGAAAAAGATCTCACCGGGTCTTTCAGCCGGACGTGTACAGTCGGTTGCCGTGGAGTTCCTGGTAGATCGCGAGCGCGAAAGAATGCGTTTTAAAAGCGGTACATACTACGATCTGAAAGCTGAGCTATCCAAGCAGAAGAAAAAAGACCGTTTTAACGCAGATCTATCACACCTGAACGATAAGCGGCTGGCAAGCGGTAAAGATTTTGATGAAAATACCGGCAAGCTGAAGAAACCGAAAAGCGTGGTGCTGCTTGATGAGGAGAAAGCCTCTAAGCTGCGCGATGAACTTCACGAGGCGAAGTGGAGCGTCAGCAAGGTGGATGTGAAACAGCAGAAGCGTAATCCATCTGCAGCGTTTATAACCTCCACCCTTCAGCAGGAAGCGAACCGTAAGCTCGGATTCTCTGCGCGCGATACAATGAGTATTGCCCAAAAGCTGTATGAGCGAGGTTTGATTACCTATATGAGAACCGATTCCGCCAACCTTTCCGGCCAGGCGATTAGTGCGGCGCGGTCGGCGGTGGAAGAGGAGTATGGCAAAGAGTACCTGTTTGAAAAGGTTCGAAACTTTGGTAAGAAATCGAAAGGAGCTCAGGAGGCCCATGAGGCGATTCGCCCGGCGGGATCGAGCTTTGTGAAACCGGAAAAAGCAAAGCTTAGCGGACGGGAATTTAAACTCTACGACCTGATCTGGAAACGCACCATTGCCACGCAGATGGCGGAAGCAAGACTGGAGTTCACCAACGTGACCATCACGGCCGAGCACGGCGATACGCGGGCCGATTTCAAAACAAGCGGTAAAAAGATTCTCTTCCCGGGATTTTTCCGCGCTTATGTGGAGGGGAGCGATGATCCCGAGGCGGCACTGGAAAACCAGGAAAGCTTTCTGCCTGAGATGAAAGAGGGCGAAGAGATTGACATGCACGGGCTGGAATCGATCAGCCACGAGACAAAACCGCCGGCGCGCTATACGGAAGCGACCCTGGTGAAGGAGCTGGAGAAGCGGGGCGTGGGGCGGCCGAGTACATACGCATCCATTATCAGCACCATACAGGACCGCGGTTACGCTAAAAGCGACGGGAAAACCCTGATACCGAGTTTCACAGCGTTTGCAGTAACCGGCCTGCTCGAGGAGCACTTTCCGGAGCTGGTAGATAGCGCCTTCACCTCCGAACTTGAGGAGAAGCTTGACTTGATAGCCAACGGAGAGTACGATCCTGTGAAGTATCTGACGGATTACTACCATGGCGATGAAGGGTTGAAAAACAAGGTGGATACCCGTGAAGATAAAATCGACGGAGCAAAAGCCCGTATGCTCGATCTTCCGCTCGAAAATCTGAACGGCATGAATGTGTTTGTTGGCCGGTACGGCCCGTACGTAAAGATGATGGATGACGGCGAAGAGATTACAACATCTTTGCCAAACGATATGGATCCGGCGGATATCTCCATAGAGAAGCTGAAAGAGCTGATAAAAGCGGAAAAAGAGGGGCCTAAATCCCTCGGTAAGGACCCCGAAACAGGCGAAGACATTTATGTGCTGAATGGGCGATATGGGCCCTACATGCAGCGGGGCGAGGTAACCGATGAAAATAAGAAACCGAAGCGTGTCTCGCTCCTGAAAGGGATGAAGCCTGAAGATGTGGATCTTGAGCTGGGCCTGAAGCTGCTGGAGCTGCCGCGGCCGCTGGGCGATCATCCGGAAACGGGCAAAGTTGTGAAGGCGGGTGTGGGCCGGTACGGTCCGTTTGTGCTTCACGACGGCACGTTCAAATCGCTGAAGAAAACTGATCACGTTTTGGAGATAGAACTCGACAGAGCCGTGGAGCTGCTAAAAGAGAAGAAAGGAAAAGGCCGGGGCAGTTCTGCCATTCAGGACCTTGGAAAACATCCCGAAACCGATCAGCCGATCAAGGTGATGGAAGGGCGATACGGACCCTACCTGAAATACGGCAAAAAGAACGTGTCGCTTCCAAACGATATGGAGCCGGAGAAAGTAACGATGGCGGATGCCGTTCGTGTAATCGACGAAAAAGGGAAAAAATAGAAATCGTTCGGATAGCAAGCTCCTAATAACTGGAGTGCGCGATTAAAAAACATGGAAAAAACGTCAGGTCAAATATTCTGTTACCCACCCAATCTGCAGGAGCTCGATCTGGCGACCATGGTTTCGATGTACAGGGAGCGGGGTGAGATAAAGAAAGCAAAACCGCGTCACTATGTTGCTTGTTCGGATACAAAAAAACTTCTCCGGGAGGCGAAAGAGTGGTTCGGTCTATTCTATAGCCAGGAGGCGTGGGATGCACTTCTCACAAAAGGTTCGAACGGCTATCCGCTTACTGAATCAGAACTTAACGCTCTTGGGCTGATCTTTTCGAGCCCAGATGAGCCTCCGCACAGGGAGTATGTAGAAAAAAATATCGGCACCATACCCAAGCTGGCCTACCTGATATTGAACGACATGAAACAGTTTGGATTTCTGAACGAAAATGAGAACGGTTTTCTGATGATCACATCCCAGGGTGAGCGGGCGCTGCAGGGGATTTCAAAAAGGGTGTATGGAAAGCGTTTCAGTCCTGAAATGCTTGTGGCCAGGCAAGATGAAAAAGAAGTAAATGTGACCGGCAGGGTTTCAAAAAAGGATAAAGATAAAGATCAGACCAGCCTCTTTTGATTTAGTTACTAGTTACAGGTAAATAAGTTAATTAGTTATTACCTGTAGGTATAGTTGGTTACCCAAGTCGCAACAAAATATGCCCGATAACCGGTACACCGATAACTAATAAATTCCCTCAGGAAATAATCATGCGCTCAGCTTTTTCAGCTGATACTGTTTCGGGGTGGTGCCTGTATGCTCGCGGAATAGCTTTATGAAGTGGCTCAGACTGGAGTACCCGAGCTTAAAACTTACGTCGGTCACGTTCAGATTTTCGTCCTTCAGAAGGCTGCACGCCTTTTTTACTCTCTCCTGGTTGATATATTCGATCGGACTCATTCCAAACTCGTTGTTAAAGTATCGATAGAACGACGCCTTACTCATGCAGGCGATATCGGCCAGTTTTTTGATGGAAATGGGGCGGTCGAGGTTGTTACTGATGAATTCAACAGCTGCAGCAAGTCCGCTTTTCGTTACGTGCTTCCTGTAGTTTTTCAGCAGAAGATTTCTGGACTCCGTCTGCAGCATGTGAACAATCAGCTCCGATGTGTTCATCTCCACCAGCAGATCTTTCTGCTCATTCTCCTCTGTGAAGATGTGGAACAGTTTCCGGATCAACAGATCCACCGATTCTGTGTTGGAAAAATGAACCGATGCGGAAGCATCATACTCCCACTCGCCAGAGGTTTTTGACCGAGGAAGCTTGTCGTTCATCCGGGCCACAATATCATCGATCCTGGAAAGCGGAAGCTCAACGGTAATGCATTTTGTGGGTTCGTTCAGTTTTGCGCCGGGAAAATCGATGTAAATGGTGGTATCGGGCGGGAGAACAAGTGACTCGCTGGGGACAAAATCAAATGGTGTTTCCTTACCGGAGTGAATTACTTTTTTCCCTGAAATCATGCCGCAGTACATCGGGCTGTCTGATTTCAGCTCCACCATCTGCGCCTCCTGGTAGGTGTCGTACACTGAAAAAACGGCGTCGCGCCCGGCATAGCTCGTTCTGTTTTCCACAAGCTGCTGCGGCGGATTCTTTTCGTTTTGTACAAGAGATTGGTTGATCATAATCGAAAATGGTTTCATGCGGAAAAGCGCTTACCGGACGGGAATAAATATTATAGATAAACAGAGGGTTTAAACCAAATTGAGACGATAGCGATACTTTTTGAGAGATACCGCCAAGATTGGAAGCGCTTTTTTATTCATTCTAAATAGAGATTAACTCAATTAACTAATGGAGATCAATATGTTACATGAACGTCCGAGCTTTAAAGAAAAGTATAACAACTACATCGGCGGCAAATTTGTAGCCCCGGTGGATGGCGAATATTTTGACGCTATATCGCCAATTGATGGCAAAGCTTTCGCAAAATGCGCGCGATCAAACGAAAAAGATATCGAGCTGGCGCTGGATGCGGCACATAAAGCAGCACCCGCCTGGAACAGTTCATCGGCAGCAGAGCGCGCTTCTGTTCTGAATAAAATGGCAGATATCATTGAGGAAAACCTGGAATTTTTGGCACGTGTTGAAACCATTGATAACGGAAAGCCGATCCGCGAAACCATGAACGCCGACTTGCCTCTTGTGGTGGATCACTACCGCTATTTTGCTGCGGCAATCCGCACACAGGAAGGCGGAATTTCCGAGCATGATGCACACACGGTATCCATCAACCTGCCGGAACCGCTGGGTGTTGTGGGTCAGATTATTCCCTGGAACTTTCCGCTGCTGATGGCCGCCTGGAAAATAGCCCCGGCCCTCGCCGCCGGTAACTGCACCGTGGTGAAGCCGGCCGAACAGACTCCCGCAAGTATTATGGTGATGATGGAGCTGATAGGTGATGTGATACCCGATGGTGTGCTGAATGTGGTAAACGGATTTGGGCCCGAAGCTGGTCAGCCGCTGGCAACCAACGAGCGAATTGCGAAGATTGCTTTCACCGGCGAAACCACAACCGGCCGACTGATTATGCAGTACGCATCAGAAAACATCATTCCTGTAACGCTTGAACTGGGCGGTAAGAGTCCCAATGTCTTTTTCGAAAGCGTGATGGACGCCGACGACGAATACTTCGACAAGGTGCTTGAAGGCGCCGCGCTCTTTGCCCTGAACCAGGGCGAGGTTTGCACGTGCCCGTCCAGAATTCTTGTGCAGGAGTCGATTGCCGATGAATTCACCGAACGGGTGATCGAACGTGTGAAAGCGATCAAAATGGGCCATCCTTTGGATGACGAAACGATGGTTGGCGCGCAGGCGTCAAATGATCAGTATGAAAAAATACTGAACTATTTTGAAGTAGGCCGCGAAGAAGGTGCGAAAATTCTTGTTGGCGGCGGAAAGGCTGACGTTGGAAAAGGGAATGGGATTGCCGACGGCTACTATGTGCAGCCGACAATCTTCAGAGGTGACAACTCCATGCGAGTGTTCCAGGAGGAGATTTTTGGCCCGGTAACATCTTTGACCACATTCAAAGATGTGGATGAGGCAATTGAGATCGCCAACGATACGCTGTACGGCCTCGGGGCAGGCGTGTGGACGCGCGATGCTCATGAGCTTTACCAGGTACCGCGAGCCATCAAAGCGGGACGTGTGTGGGTCAACTGCTATCACACCTACCCGGCTCATGCAGCATTCGGTGGTTATAAGAAATCCGGATTCGGACGTGAAAATCACAAGATGATGCTGAATCACTATCAGCAGACCAAGAACATGCTGATATCGTACGACAAAAAAGCGATGGGCTTTTTCTAAAGAGCTCCTGTTTACTCCCCGGTATGCTGTACATACCGGGGTTATTTATCATCAATTCCAAAAACAGATGAGGAGATGTTATGTTACCTAAAAAGATGAAAGCAATTGTTGCAAAGAAGTTCGGAGATCCTGTCTCTATAGAAGAGATGCCGGTTAAAGAACCCGGCGATGATGAGATTTTAGTGAAAGTGATGGCCAGCGGAGTCTGCCATACAGATCTGCACGCAATTGACGGAGACTGGCCGGTAAAGCCAAAACTGCCGCTGATTCCCGGTCACGAAGGTGTGGGATACGTAGCCGCTGCCGGCAAGAACGTAAAAAATGTGAAAGAGGGTGATGCTGTGGGAGTCCCCTGGCTCTATTCGGCCTGCGGAATCTGCGAACACTGCATTACCGGATGGGAAACACTTTGCGAAGAGCAGGATAATGCCGGTTATAGCGTTGATGGCGGTTACGCTGAGTACGTCATTGCTGATCCCAGATATGTGGGGCATTTACCATCGAATGTGAATTTTGCTGAAATGGCGCCTATTCTTTGTGCCGGCGTAACTGTATATAAGGGGCTCAAAGAGACCGATACAAGGCCCGGTGAGTGGGTCGCGATTTCAGGTATTGGCGGACTGGGCCATCTTGCCGTGCAGTATGCCAAGGCGATGGGCCTTCACGTTGCGGCGATCGACGTTGCAGATGATAAGTTAAACCTGGCGAAAAAACTGGGTGCTGAACTTACAGTGAATGCGATGGAAGAGGATCCCGGTGAGTATTTGAAAAAAGAGACCGGCGGCATGCACGGAGCCCTGGTTACCGCTGTTGCACCGCAAGCATTTACGCAGGCACTGAGCACGCTCAGGCGGAAGGGGACACTTGCCATGAACGGGCTCCCTCCCGGAAGCTTTGAGCTCGACATTTTCAATGCCGTATTGAACCGGATCACGATTCGCGGATCCATCGTTGGTACCCGAAAAGATCTCCAGGAGTCGATCGATTTCGCAACACAAGGGAAGGTGAAGTCCAATATCAAAACGGAAAAGATGGAAAACATCAACGCTGTTCTTGACGATATGAGGAAGAACAAGATCGAAGGACGCATGGTGTTGCAAGTTGCGTAATCCTGGCTGACTAAATCAGAATAGTGCCCATTCATTCAATGGGCACTTCATTTTAAAAACTCAATCACTATATCTATGCCGGTAAAAAGAGTTCTCATAACCGAAGACGCCAAAAAAGTGATGGATCAGCTGCGCGAAAAGCACGGCGAACTGATGTTTCACCAGAGCGGAGGGTGCTGTGACGGTTCCTCGCCTATGTGCTACAAAGCGGGGCAGTTTCGCGTGGGAAAAAGCGACGTGAAGCTGGGTGAAGTGTATGGCGCTCCGTTTTACATGGCGAAAGATCAGTTCAAATACTGGCAGCATATGCAGCTCACGCTTGACGTGAAAGAGGGCCGGGGGTCCAGTTTCTCAATTGAAATCCCGATGGGGGTTCGATTTCTCATCAAATCGAAGATGTTTACCGAAGAGCAGCTCGAGGATTTGGAGCCGGTATCGTGATTATGAGCTCCTGATTTTCTCTAAAAGCGGGGCAATACTATTGTAAGGTGACAAGATATGATCTCCCCTGCCATTACTTTTTTTGGGCCCCGAGCTTAGTCCATCGGGGAGGGGAGTACGGCTTTAGCCGGGAGGGTGTCCACGGGGCCAATCGATGTGTATTAAAATCTGCCACTGTTACATATCCACAATACTCAATACCTACCCATCATACCGAAAATCAAAAATGATTCCGTGTGGGCTCTCTTTCCACCTGTCAATCGGATTTAATCTGTAGTAGTGAGATCCCTTTTCCCACCTGATTTCATACCACGGTACCGTTTTCTGCTTTTCAATTTCATCAATCACCCATTCCACCAGTATAAAAAACGGCGACTCATCAATCATGACCATTACATCTGCAAGGTCAAATTCAACCCAGCCGGGTTCGGCCGGTACCGTAACGGTTAGCGCCGTTGAGGTAAGATCCGATTCGGTGGGCAAACCTGCGCTGTCTGCTTTCACGAACCTCAATCGATACGTAAAATGCCCGCGATTTTGCTCCATGATCGGCTCTTCATCTTCAGAAAAAAGCCTGTCACCGGTATCGATTCTGAAACGAAATTGTGTGGGCCAGGCCGGAGATTTTTCAGGATCGATTCTATGTGCAAACCCGAAGGCTACATGTTCGACCGGTGGTGATTTAATATTCTTAGCCGCGCGATTAAACAGCGACCGTCGGATTCTTTCCCTGTATGATGAAAACGATCCCGCCGTAACCACCGCAGCTTCGGATTGATAAACCGCCGGAGCAAGATGAATAGTGAGTTGTTCACCCGGAATAAACTGATCAGAAGAAATAGTCTTGCTTTGATATCCTACAGCAGACACGGTAAGCATGAATGAGTCTGAGACTGCGGTTTGATAGGTAAATCTCCCGCTGCTGTTTGATGTGGTTCCGCCGCCTTCAGCTCTGTAGATATGCGCAAAGGGTACCGGCTGCTCTGATTCGGCATCAAGAATAAGTCCCTCAAATCGGCTATCTTGGGCGTGAAGCAAACCGGAAAGCGACATACAGAATGCGAGAAAAAGACAGAATATTGGTGATTTCATATTTTCATTCTCTGATTCATAACAGCACCCGAATGGATTACGGAAATACGCAGAAACGGTTTCGATATTATTTATGCCGGCCCTTTTTATCAGCGATAAGCATTCTGCTTTTAGTGCCTTTGGTGATTGCCGGATGCAGCCAGCCCGATTCAGTTTTCGGAGGCAAAACCATCGTTCTGGATCCCGGACACGGCGGCACGGCTGAGGTTGACCAGTACCGGGTCGGTCCCACAGGCGAGCGGGAGGAGTGGATCAATCTGCGTGTGGCCCTGATGCTGCGGGATCTGCTGGAAGAGGAGGGGGCCGAGGTGCTCATGACCCGCACAGACGATAGTGATGTTGGCCTGCAGGAGCGTGCACAGCTTGCGGTGGACAATAACGCAGATCTGTTTCTGTCGATTCACCACAACGCCATTGCCGATACCTCCGTGAACTTTCCGGTGGTCTACTTTCACGGTAACGCCAGTGAAAACCGGGCGGGCGTTCAGCTTGGCGAGATATTGGGACGGAAGATCAATGAGGCTCTTTTTGATGGGAGAAAGCCGGTGCTGGTGGCATCCGATCACACTATTTTTACCGGTGCCGGAACCGCAGTGCTGCGCCACTCCTACGGAATTCCAGGTGTGATAACCGAAGCCTCTTTTTTTACAAATCCCGGAGAGGAGCAGCGCCTGAAAGAGGAGGACTACAACCGTAAAGAGGCGGAAGCACTGCTTGAAGGAATCCGGGAATATTTTGAGGCTGGTCCGGAACCGTTTGCCGGGAAGCACAGCATGGTTGAACTCCCTCCATTCCCGGTACTGCAGGCGGAGGGCAGGATGAGTCCTGAAGTGAAAGGGTGGAGAACAGCGTATGAGGAGGCCGCTGTTCTGATAGAAAGCGACGATCCCGGTGACGTTGAACATGCTCTTGAGCGAGCCACGAAAAGCGCTCACCTTTTCCCCGACTCACCCGTGGCGATGGAGGCTCATAAAATCAGGGCACGTGCATTTGAAAAGCTGGGCAAAGACGACGAGGCTGAACTTACCCGAAAAAGAGTGCAGGAGTTCTATAGGATGTTACCGGCTACACAAATAACCCGATAGCCGAAAACAACTAACCAGTAACCAACAACCAAAACCTACTGCTCCGGAATCCGTGTAGCCTGCCACGCTACGGCCCGCCATTCACCATCCCGGTTTAGAAATGTGCCGGTGTTGTAATACTCCATCCGGTCAAAATCACCTTCTGCAACCAGTTTAAATGCCACAATCGCGGTGTTTTCGTAAACCCGGATCTGTATGTCTTCAGCGCTGTAGACCGGGGGTTCTTCTACTGCATCTGCTGATCCGTTTTCAAGACCATCCATAATTTCGCTTTTGGTGGTTCTGTTTCCGGCCGACCCGGTGTAGATCAGATCCTCAGCCCAGAAGCGATCGTGCATGTCTGCATCGTTGACGGAGGCACCCTGCAGAAAATCATTCAGTAACGTTCTCAGTGCTTCCTCATCAGAAGAAGCACTATCCCAGGCGGGGCCGCAGCCTGACATGAGAAATCCAGATAGAGTGATGATTAAGAGTATTTGTTTCATTGCGGTCTGTTTTAGGTGGCAGGGAAAAGAGACTATCCCGGTGTAGTTTAAGAGTTCTTGATTTCTCGAAATTTTCTGAGTGCTTCCCTTACCTGCTCAGGAGGGCGTATCGGCCTGCCATCGGTCATGAATACAGTTGTTACCACTCCTTTCAGCATTAATTCATTATCCGGCATCCTGTAAATATCCTGTTCAAATATGTAGCGTATGTGCCCTTTTTGTCGGATCCTTGAGCGGACGGTAAACTGATCATCCCCCAAAAGAGGCCTTTTATACTCCAGCTCAATTTTATGAACGACTGCATCCACCCCGTTTCTGTGAAGTTCGTTAAAATTGAGTCCGAGCCTTTTTAGAAACTGATGACGGGCATGCTCAAGGTAATTCTGATAGACCGAGTTGTTCACAACGCCCTGGGTATCGAGCTCGTAATCCCGAACGTGCATTTTATATTCAACATCGTATGTGGTCATAAAAGTAAATCCAGTTTAACAGGTTGTTTGTATCGCTAAACAACATACTGTTCATTTTATATAAGTGGAAACGGGACTATCAGATTAAGAAATTTAAATTCTTCAAGAATTGAAAATGAAGAGAGAATTAGTTTAATTTTTGAAGCTTTAGGGTAAACATAAAAATCAATTAAAGAGAACTACGATGGTAAAAAGAGAAACAGGCGGTTTCATTTCATTTGGATTAATTTTCTTAATGCTGTCAATTACAGCACCAACAGCTCATGCACAATCCTTAGATTCAGAGGAAAGAACGGATCCGTACCCGGCACAAAGTGAGGAGGCCAATTATTGGTCACCTTCTGCGGGTGATCTCACTTTCTCCTTTGATGATGAGTTTATGGAGATCGCTGCAAGAAATTCAGCCACAACGAATGCCAGAAGCAAGCAGAGAACGAAATCACTGACTGTAGGCTATATCGATGATGAATTTCTTTTTCGAACAGATGGCGGCAGTGACCGGTTTCGATTTGAAGGAGAGAGCGCCGGATTGATGTTCAGCGGGCAGTCTGCCTCACTGATGCTTGTCTATGGAAACTCCGAGGCTTTTGAAAGTGAAGGGGATATTCGGAGCATTGCCGCAGATTTAAGTTTTGGCGGAAACAAGCACCTGTTTCGTAACTTCCTGCAGCTGCCGGTCGGAATATATGTTCCGATACGCTTTAATCTTGGCTACAGAAATCTCACCCTAATTGAGGACGAGGAGTCCCTCCACCTGGGCCAGGGCGGGGTTGGCGCTGGTGTAGGAGCAAGCGCACGTATTCCTACCGGCATCCCAATTGTGCGTGATAACATCACCGGATTTGCTTCATTTGTCCGCAGCGTTGGGGGGCTTGGTGATCTTTCGGGTTCGGACCAGGCCATGGGCAATGAGTTTGGCCAGGCTCTCAGCGGCATCCGCCTAACACAGAATACGGATTTTAATATTGAGGGGAAGTTCGAGAATCTTCTGGGAGATAATACCGGGGTTACATTAGGGCTTACGCTTCGCTGGATGAGCTGGAGTGAAGAGGCCGCCTCCAATGTTTGGGAGGTATTCGATGTAGTTTCGGGGCAAAGAGATGATTTGGTACAGCGGGGCACACAAACCTTTCTGAGAGTTGGAATTAACTGGTGATTTGAAGGGGGCGTGACTTTGATCGTATATTACAGCTATTCCAAGTCCATTGCCCTCACAAACACACCCCTGATTATTGAAAGGCTCACTTCGCGATCTTTCTCAAATCTGTCCCCTCTCGGAGAGGGGATTTCATAGCCCCAAAAGTATTTAATTGTTAGTCTTCCATTACCTTGCGTTTTCAGCCACCTTCCTGGCACATTTAATACCGTCCATAGCTGCTGAAACAATCCCGCCGGAATAGCCTGCTCCCTCGCCGCACGGGTAGAGTCCATTTATCCGAACATGCTGAAGCGTATCCCGGTCCCTGGGAATGCTTACCGGTGAAGAGGTGCGGGTTTCAGGGGCGTGGACAACCGCTTCGTTTGTGAGGTAGCCGCGCATCGATTTGTCGAACTCTTTAAAGCCATCGCGCAGTGCACTGTAGACGAACTCCGGAAGTACCGACTGCAGATCAACGGATCTGATTCCGGGCGAATACGAGGTGTTGGGCAGATCATCAGACAGGCGGCCCTCCACAAAATCAACCAGGCGCTGCGCCGGAGCGGTTTGGGTTTTACCACCTTCGAGCCACGCTTTCTGTTCGATCGATTTTTGGAACTCCATTGCTGCCAGTGGGCCGTGCTTTTCGAACGGCTTGAAATCTTTTCGGCTGAGCTCCACCACAATTCCCGAATTGGCGGTTGCCCGGGCACGGCGCGAAGAGGACCATCCATTGGTGACGATCTCGCCCGGCTTTGTGGCACAGGGTGCAATCACCCCGCCCGGACACATGCAGAATGAGTATACACCACGGCCGCCGATCTGTTTAACGATACTGTAGGCCGAGGGCGGCAGGTACGGTCCGCGATCTTCACAACTGTACTGAATAGTATCGATCAGCAATTGGGCATGCTCAACGCGAACCCCCACGGAGAGTGGCTTAAGCTCAATTTCAATCCCTTTCCTGTAAAGAAGTTCAAAAATGTCGCGCGCCGAGTGGCCGGTTGCCAGAATTACATTATCAGCTTTGAAGGTGTCGCCATCAAGCGTTTTCACGCCGCGGATCTGATTACCCTCAATCAAAAAGTCGGTAACGCGCGTGTTGAAGTGAATTTCACCTCCGCTGCTGAGAACACACTCCCGCATTTTAGCAATAATGGGCGGCAGCTTATTCGTGCCGATGTGTGGGTGAGCGTCTACAAGAATATCTTTAACAGCGCCAAAACCGACAAAAAGTTCAAGAATATGCTGAACATCACCCCTCTTTTTTGAACGCGTATACAGTTTTCCGTCTGAATAGGTACCGGCTCCGCCCTCTCCGAAGCAGTAGTTGGAATCTTCATTTACGACGTGATCAACATTGATTCCTTTCAGATCTTTTATTCTCTTCTTCACATCTTTGCCGCGCTCCAGGATAATCGGTTTCTTCCCTTCCCGGATCAGCTGAAGAGCTGCAAAAAGTCCGGCTGGCCCCATGCCTACGATCAAGACCTCTTCACTCCGGCTTACATCCGGGTAATCAGGCAGGGTTACCGGTTCATCGCTAAACTCTTCATTTACGTAAATATTCACTTTCAGGTTGATGATAACCTGGCGTTGACGCGCATCGATCGAGCGGCGAAGAATCTCAACGTGGCG
>CAZKIZ010000027.1:0-16609 GCA_964552935.1 uncultured Rhodohalobacter sp.
GGTTGAAGCTACGGCTTATACAATTGGCGGACTGAGCTACGAGGATACCGATAATAATCATCGTTCTGCACTTGTCATTGATGTCGATTCTGAAATTAAAAACCAGTTTGAAATTCCAAAAGGATCCTATGTAATCCGCACGGGGCAAATATTAGGGCGAGTTGTAACACACCTTCTGGAGCCTGAAAACAGAGATAACATTTTCTACTGGAACCGCATGACACCGCTAATTCCGATTGCCAATTTTAAAGAGTATCAAAATAATCCTCAAGATGAAAATCCCCCTCTTCTTCCAATGTGGAAAATAATGTCTAAAACTGATATACTAACAATTGCAATGTAAAGGGAAAATCTGTCCAACAAACATTGCATTTACTTGCCTATTACAGTATTTTTAAAGTCTTGATAAGATTACGCTCGTGGCATTAAAAAGGCATTTTAGCTAAGTGGAGTGAAAACATTTACTTACTTCCGGGCGTACTTTGCAAGGCACAAGGTTCAAGCTGCAGGAGACAGGTTTAACCTGCCACTTGTACCTTGAGCCCTGCACCCTGAAATGCACCCGTAGCTCAACTGGATAGAGTACCTGACTACGAATCAGGCGGTTACAGGTTCAAATCCTGTCGGGTGTACAGATAAAGGCTCCGATTTCTAAATAGAGATCGGAGCCTTTTTTATTTTGGTAGCAAAGTGGAGAAATCTGAGCGTTGATGTTGTAAACCAGTGCTTCGCGGTTCCCGATAAGCTGCCACTACTACGGGGAAATCTTGGTGGGTGTATAATCTCAAAAACATTGTAAAGCAATATTTTATATGACTATTTCGGAGGTCGATGTACCACCCATTTCGGGAGTCATTGTGCCAGTTTAGATAGGTAAGCTCCCGGTCATTTCACTTCGGGGGATCGCTTCGCTCGGAGCGGTCGTCATTTTGCCACTTTCCATAAAGCGTACCTTGCCGCGAAAAATCTATGGCAGGGCAACGAATCTACATTATGGAACTACGACAACCCATTCAGTTAAATCAAGATGGCATCAGCAACCGAAAGATTGCCGAGATGCCTGGCATCAGCCGCAATACGGTAAACAGCTATGTTCGAACCTTTTACTGTCTATCGATTTGCTCATGAAAGTATTACTGAAGGAGTAAAAAGGATGAGATTGACGGACAAACGATTCAAGTTTATAGCCCGGCCAAGACCATAGCAGACTGTTTCAAGTTTCGAAATGAGATTGGTAAAGAAATTGTGATCGATGTACTTCAGTCAAGGCTTGACCAGAATAGTCAACAATCAGTGTTGATATAGTGGAGAGGAGCTACAGAGTTTTAAAGTGTACATCAAGCCTAAAAAAGTTTGTGACATGTTTTGCGACTGAAACAAACATGGAGAAGTCATAGCCCCTAAACGATTGCAAAAAGTAGATTTTGTGCTAATACGTTAAAAAGCTAAATTTAACACATGCGCATTAGCTAATTTTAACACATCGTAAAAGCTAAAGCTAACGCGATATTAAAAGCTAATTTTAACACGTAATCATAAAGAACAGCGCAGTGGAAACACCGGCAGAAAAACTGGCAAAATCCTTAGAATTATTGAAATCATTACAGAATAATGATGGATTAGCTGCAATTCGATCAAAGGATTTACCTGTCCAAGATAGACGCCGACTGATAGAAAACGGTTTCATAAAGAAGGTTATAAGAGGATGGTACATCCCTTGTCGCCCGGATGAGAAAAAAGGTGACAGTACTTCATGGTATGTATCTTTTTGGAAATTTTTTGAAATGTATTTGAATGATCGCTTTAATGATGAGTGGGCACTCTCTCCAGATCAATCTTTGAAGTTGCATGCAGGAAATCAAACAATTCCTAATCAACTTATAGTAAGAAGCCCTAAGGGCAGGAATAAGGCAACGGATTTAATTCATGGTACTTCAATTTTAGAAATTAGAGCAGAGTTGCCTCCTTCAAACGAAGTGACAGTAATAGATGGTAAAAGACTCTTTTCTGTTGCTGCCGGCTTAATAAATGCTACACCTGGATATTTTACTCAGAATCAAATTGATGCCAGAGCAGCACTGGGTATGGTAAACGATTCGTCAGAGGTACTCCATTTGTTATTGGAAGGAGGTCATAGTACAATAGCAGGCCGACTAATTGGTGCATTTCAAAATATAGGGCGTGATCGTATAGCAGATGAAATAAAAAAAACGATGAGATCAGCTGGCTATGATGTCAGAGTAAATGATCCGTTTGAAAGTGAAGTTGATTCAGAAATCCTTATTAAAACAAAGACACCTGCTATAAATCGGATTTATTTAATGTGGGATTCAATGAGAGATACAGTATTGGACCATTTCCCGGCACCACCTGGCATGCCTGAAAATCAAGGAAAATATCTAAAAGAGGTTGAAGATGTTTATGTGACGGATGCTTACCATTCACTTTCTATAGAAGGTTATCGTGTTTCCGCGGAGTTGATAAATAAAGTAAGAAGTGGTAGTTGGAATCCTGAAGTGGACAGTCAAGACAGTGAACATAGAGATGCCATGGCAGCACGTGGATATTGGCAGGCTTTCCAAGCAGTGAGAGAAAGTATTAAAAAAGTGCTAGTAGGCCATAATCCGGGTATGGTTGCATATGATGATCATGGCGATTGGTATAGAGAAATGTTTACTCCAAGCGTGACAGCCGGAATTATAAAAGCATCAGATTTAGCAGGTTACAGAAATGCTTCTGTTTATATACAGAAATCAATGCATGTTCCTCCCGCTGCATCAACATCCAGAGAAATGATTGGAGAACTTTTTGAACTCATAAGGAATGAAAAAGAACCAGCTGTGAGAGCAGTGTTAGGGCATTTTATGTTTGTTTATATACATCCTTATATGGATGGAAATGGACGGATGGCGAGATTTTTAATGAATGTGATGTTAGCATCAGGGGGATATCCCTGGACTGTACTTCCGGTTGAAAAAAGGGACTTCTATATGAAAGCACTTGAAGAGGCGAGTGTAAATCAGAATATTGAAACGTTTGCAGTGCTACTTGCACATTATGTTCAGGAGGGAATGAAAGGAGACCCAATAGCAAAATTAAAAACTTAATAGGAAGGATTCTATAGAGAGAGTATTAATTGTTTTTCATTCTCAAAATCAACCCGAAACTAAAACATCGGGAACAAAAATCACATATTGCAAGGTCGCTGGTACATGAAAATCCAAAATAATCACCCTTTATGAAGTTATTAAGCGTGCTTTTTCTGACTATGAATCAGTCGGTTACAAATCCGAATCTTGGCATGTGTATTAAAAAAAGCATTCTTTGTTTCTACGCTTCTCATTTAATGGCAGATACACTAATATTTAGAACACAATACAAGGTCGGATATCATGAAGGCACCTGAGGAAGCACAATTCTATATTCATCAAACTTTTATTCGTAAGGTATCCATATGATGTTCTTGTGGTTTTTTGCCGGTCTGGTACTGCTCATTATTGGCGCTGAAATGCTGGTGAAGGGCGCGTCACGAATTGCATTGTCGCTGAAAATTTCGCCGCTGGTGGTCGGGTTGACGGTAGTGGCGTTTGGTACAAGTGCCCCTGAGCTGGCCGTAAGTATTGAATCATCTCTGACCGGCCAGGAGAGCATGACCTTTGGCACGATTGTAGGCAGTAATATTTTCAACGTGCTGTTTATACTTGGATTGTCGGCACTGATTCTTCCTCTTTCTGTCTCAAAACAGCTTCTCCGGCTGGATGTCCCTCTTATGATCGGCTTATCCGTTTTTGTTTTACTGCTTTCATTGAATGGCGTTGTGAGCAGGTTAGAAGGGGTGATTTTAGCCGCAGGACTGATCAGCTATACCACATTTTTAATTTTTCAAAGCCGAAAAGAGTGGGTTCAGCCGCCGGTGGCTGATGGCGAGAAATCTGAAAATTCCGAATCAAAAATAAGGCTTTGGTTTTTGAAGAGTGGAATGGTGGCTCTTGGATTGACCCTGTTGATGTTCGGCTCAACCTGGTTTTTGGATGGTGCCGTTTCCATTGCAGGAGCTCTTGGAGTGAGCGAGACGATCATAGGACTCACAATAGTAGCTGCCGGAACATCCATGCCTGAGGTGGTGACGTCTATCATGGCAGTAATTCGCGGTGAGCGGGAGATTGCGGTGGGTAATGTGGTGGGCAGTAATATCTTCAACATTTTAGGCGTATTGGGTATTTCTGCGCTGATAGCCCCCGGCGGCCTGGAAATTGCAGGGTCGTTTATCCGTTTTGATATCCCCGTCATGATAGCTGTGGCCCTGGCTTGTCTGCCGATTTTCTTTACCGGTGGGGTAATCAGCCGCGGTGAAGGTGCGCTGCTGTTGGGCTACTATGCCGCATATACACTCTACTTGATCTTAGCTTCAAATCAACACGAGTCCCTGGTTGTTTTCAGCTCTGTGATGATCTGGTTTGTTTTGCCAATTACGGTGATCGTTCTTCTCATTGTGGTCCGTCAGCAACTTTACGGTAGGAGTATCCAAAAAGATACCGGGCCTTCTGATAGTTAGAATTCACCACTATTTGGTGGAAAAAGATTAAAGTTTCCCTTTTGCCGCGGGCATCCCTCGGGGGAAGGGGGGACACTCCAGATTAAACTCAATATTGGACAATAATTTATGGGTTCTAAGTTGATACCTCGTGGACTCTGTCCCATAATAACAAGTTCATTTTACCGGTTTTCTTGATTAGATGTAAGTTGGAAGACCTCCTTTTTTTAATAATTGTATATTAACACTTCGAGTAATCATCAATCTTAAAGAATAAGACCGTTGGCTGTATCCATCTACCTGTTAGTTGTTGCACTGCTCTTATTAATCAGCATCTATTCTAGTAAATTATCCCTGAAGTATGGAGTTCCTGCACTGCTGATTTTCCTTGGAATCGGGATGATCTTTGGTACGGATGGCCTGAGTGTTGTAGACTTCTCGGATTATCAGCTGGCCCAGTCGCTGGGGATTGTTGCCCTCATCTATATCCTTTTTTCCGGCGGCCTTGATACTCGGTGGACGAAAGTCCGGCCCATTGTAACTCAGGGTATTTTGCTCTCAACGGTGGGGGTTCTGATCAGTGCTCTTATTGTAGGTTATTTTGTGATGCTCATTCTTGGGGTTTCTCTCATCGAGGGAGTTTTATTGGGGGCAATTATCTCATCAACAGATGCTGCCGCTGTATTCTCGGTCCTGCGATCGCGGGCGATAGGATTTAAATACCGCCTGCGTGAGCTGATCGAATTTGAATCAGGGACAAATGATCCAATGGCTATCTTCCTCACCATAGGGCTGATTCAATACATAATCACGCCGGATATGTCATGGGTTGATTTTATAACCTTGTTCCTGATGCAGATGGGAATCGGGCTTGTGGCCGGGCTGCTTTTTGGTAAAGCGATTACGTGGCTCATCAATCGCGCCAACCTGGGATACGATGGCCTTTACCCGGTTCTGGCGCTTTCCTTTGTTCCGCTCATCTACTCTGTTACGGATCTTTTGGGAGGGAGCGGATTTTTAGCCGTTTATCTTGCCGGACTCGTGATGGGGAACTCCATTTTCGTTCACCAGAGAAGTCTGATGAACTTTTTTGACGGCATCGGCTGGTTGATGCAAATCTGTATGTTCCTGGTGCTGGGCCTGCTGGTAGTGCCTTCTCAAATACCGGCGATCGCTCTAAACGGCCTGTTAATTGCACTTGTCCTGATTGTGATCGCCCGGCCGGTAAGTGTATTCGCAGGCACTCTCTTTATGGGGATGAAAACAAGGGCAAAACTGATGGTTTCCTGGGTTGGTCTGCGGGGAGCCGTGCCCATCATTATGGCTACCTTCCCGCTGGTATATGGACTCGAAGTGGCAGAACTCTTTTTCAGTGTCGTCTTCTTTGTCGTGATCACTTCTGTACTTATACAGGGCACAACAATCCCCATAGTCGCAAAATGGCTTCATGTAGGTACACCCGTAAAGGAGAAAACCCGGTACCCGATTGAGCTGGATTCCTCGATTGATACAAAAGCGGCCCTGAAGGAAGTAGAGGTCGAAGAGGATGACAACGCCATTGGTAAACAGATCCTTGAGTTGGGTCTGCCCGAAAATGTTTTAATTACCCTGATTAACCGTGAAGGTAAATTCCTGGTGCCGCGAGGTACAACCCGGGTTGAAGTGCACGATAAGCTTTTGATTCTGTCAGATAAGAAAGATGTATCCGAAATAAGAAAGCTTGTAAAGGGAGAGGTGAAGTGGAAGTAGATATACAAAGATCAGAATCTGGATTAAACCTGAAACCGGAGTCTTCAACTCAATCCTTTTCACCTGCTCGGTGAACGAATCCTGTAATGCAGTGCTTAGTCAGGTGGCACATAGAGGGATAGAAAATATGAATAACCGGTTGTGCTCTCACGGTTTGTACTTGCAAAAAAAATGTCTTGTTTAAAATAAACTCCATCAACACGATTTGAGTACTTTTCTGCAGTTTGTCATTACTCTCAACGCTCTTTTCTTTCTGCTCTACGGGCTGCAGTGCTTCACGTCGAATAAAATGGTGTTGGAGTTTGAAAGGTTTGGCCTGCCTGACTCCCGGCGCATTTTAACCGGCGTACTTCAGTTGCTGGGATCTGCCGGCTTGTTGGTTGGGTTTCTTATGCCGGTTATCGGTTTCCTTGCTTCCGGTGGCCTGGCAATCATGATGCTGGTTGCTTTTGCTGTACGGATCAAAATAAGGGATGGATTCTTAGAATCCGCACCTTCATTTGTGTTTCTTCTGCTGAACGGCTGGGTATCCATGAGCTTTTATGCTCTTATATAGATCGGGCTCAGATAAAAGCAATGGCCAGCGAAAGCACCAGAAAAGTAAAAGCAGGGAGTGCTTTTTTGACCGGGTCCCCAATTTTAACGTGCATTGTAACGGCACCCAGCATCAGGATAGCGATACCAGTGGCGGCGATGAATTCAGCCTGCTGAAAATAGATCGAGGCCAGCAGCATCAGCGCAAGGATCACTTTTAGCGCTCCAACCACGTATGTGAACCATTTTGGGAGTCCATATGCGCTGAATTCCTCAATAATATTTTTAGCATCCCCGCCCCGCCAGGCCGTCGGTTTTCCGGCCCGAACCAGCCACACGTTCAAAATGCTCAGGCCAACAATCAGTTTCAGTACAATTATTACGTATTCCATCTTACTTATATCATTTTATAAATATTTTTTTCAATGTAGTGAATGAATACCAATTCAGCGTAAGAATATATCTTTTTTTTTTGAAAGTATCATTTTGAAAGTACCATATAGACCGGCTCTGCACAGTATCTAAAAGGAAAAGAGTACTAAAGGTATTTGTGGCCTTTTTGTGAAGTGAATGATCTGATTTCGAGCTTTATGCCTTTACAGATCTACTATCGCCTCATCGGATATAAGAAGAAATCGGTTCTTTATACAATACCGAAATTGTAACTATCTTAATCAGTATGACAAAAAACCCTGATCATCCCCGCATTTTTACCGCCACCGTACTTGGTGCAACGGGCCTCATTGGCAGTCAGATTCTGAAGCATCTTCAGCAGGATGATTTTTTTACTCATATTCGTGTCCTGTCACGACGGCCGGTAAACATACCCGGCTCTAAAGTAGATGTCCGTGTAATCGACTTCACGGATGAAGAGGAGTATCGTGCCGCGATTAGCGGGAGTGATGCGGTTTTCTGTGCGGTGGGCACCACGCAGAAAAATGTGGGCGGCGATAAGGAGGCCTACCGGAAAGTGGATTTTGATATACCCGTTAATGCTGCAAGATTTTGTGCAGAGTCGGGCTGCGAGCGGTTTCTGCTGGTCTCTTCTGTGGGGGCAGACAGCAGCTCATCAAGTTTTTATACCCGGCTCAAGGGCGAGGTGGAGGATGCGGTGAGATCTTCAGGTGTACATTCTGTCTCTGTCTTCAGGCCCTCTATTCTGCTCGGAGAGCGAAAAGAATCGCGGCCCGGTGAAACATTTGGTAAAGCCGTTATGAAAACCCTCTCCTTTTTGCTTCCCTCACGCATTAAGCCTGTGGATGCAGCAGACGTTGCGGCGGCAATGGTAGTAGCAGCAAGACGCGGAAGAGCGGGTTTTCATGTGTATACATATAATGAGATTATGGAGCTAATGAGTGAGCTGAGGTTTGCAGAATAGAACAGATCCGCCTGAACTTGAGAAAGGACTCGACTTTACGAGCCGCGAGCTTTTAAATATGTCACTGGCATCGCTGGTAATCTACCTTGCCATAGCCACGTTTCTCTTTTGGTTTTTCCACGAAGGGGATCTTTTTGGTGCATTTGATAGTGAATTCAGCCTGGGAATGCAGCTTCTGTACGGTACCGGGGCAGGCACTGCTGCTGCAGGAGTTATTGCCTTTTTCTCCTCCATACCGCCCGTTAAAAACGCGCTGAATGATTTTTCTATCTTCAGAATTCTTTCGAACACTACATTTAGCTGGCCCGATCGAATCCAGGTCTCATTTTTTGCCGGAGTGGGAGAAGAGCTTCTTTTTCGCGGTGCCATACAGCCACTGATTGGAATCTGGTTCACGTCACTCATCTTTATCGCAATACACGGCTATATCGGGTTCAGGTCGGCAGGGCAGATTCTTTTTACCGTTCTGTTATTCGGGCTGAGCATGCTCCTTGGCTGGCTGTTTATGGCAATCGGACTGGTAGCGGCGATGACTGCTCACGCAGTGTACGATCTGCTGATGCTCTGGTGGGTGAGCCTCCGCAAGAAATCGGGGTAGGTTTTGAGGGGGAAATGAGGCTGAACAGGCAGAGTTGACAAAAGATGAATAGTGCAGATAAAATTGTACGAAATAATGTCTTTTGCACAATGAAGAACTTAAACTGAAAGTTAGCTTCTGTAGAACCAAAAAAGCCAGGAAGAAGAGAGATGGCCTTTATCTGAAATAATCACCATATTGCTCGAAATAACGCTTTGGGATAGATCAATTACGACTTTTTGGGTGCATATATGCTTTCATTTCTGATTTTGGGCATGGTATTGAACGCTGGCCTTACGGACCAGGCATACTATGACGTTGAATACCGCATACCGGGTTTAAATCCGCAGGCATACAATATATCGTTTAATCCAGAAAATGGTGACATCTACCTTTTTAACAGGCAGTCGGGAGTTCTGGTTGCAATTCCTGAAACAGGCACTATAGACACTTTATCTGTTATTCAAATAGAGAGCGGGAATAATAAGCGGATGGATACCGACCCGCGGGGCGATCGCCTGCGTTTCTGGAGTAACGGGGTTGGTAAAGTTTATGAATTTCACCTCCACAATTCTGAACTCCAAAGAGTGGATACATCACGCGATCATATGAATCAGTTTGGCCATGCAGCCTGGCTGTCAGTAGATGGCCATATATATACTCTGGGCGGTTACGGATATTGGACCCTCAAAAATATGCTGATTCGTTTTGAGCCGGAATCCGGCCAGTGGCAACGCATAAATGTCCGAAACGAAGAGGACCTGATAAAAAGCCGGGACGGTTATCTTTTCAGGGATGAGGATCGGTTCTATTACATCGTTGAACCGTACGAATCCCACGGTCACACTGCTGTGGTTTACGAGCTGGATCCGCTTACAAAAACCTGGGAGACCAACAGTGCCTTGACATCGCTTCTGAGGGGAATGAATCTGAGGGAGACCAAGCGAGCCCGCATAAGTTTTTTACAGGAGTACACTCACGCTTTTGACACCGAAACCGGATCATTTGGGTTTTTTGCAGGCCCGTCTGACAGACGATCACTCAATATTTTAGATAGTCGCAACAGCCTGCTTTATAGAGCTGATATGTCAAAAATCGGCATATACGATGTGCGGGCTACGTTCTATTCAGAAAGAATTGGTGAATGGATTCTTGTGGGGCACCCTTTTTCCACAAATGAAAGAGATGAGCTCATTATAAGGACGTTCAATCCGGATCCTGATCACATGGCCGTATCAACAATAAGGCCAACATTTTTTAAACAGAATTATATAGGGATTGTTGGCGGTACTATTGCCGGGGTTATTCTCATATTTATTGTGGGCACAGTTATCGTAACCAGGCGTAATAAAGAGGAGGATATTGCAGCTCCAAATTCAGCTGATGTACAGATATCCGGACCAAAGGGGCAGCTGAGTGTAACGATAGAGGGGAAGCCATTTAACATACTTAACGACCAAATGCTGCAAACGCTTTGGCAGATAATATATGAGATGAAGATGGATGGGGTGAGCGAAATCCAGGTTTCAGATCTTGATGAGCAACTATTTTCAGATCAGGCCCACAGTTCCTACAGATCACGAACACGGAAAAAACTGATAGAGATCATTAACGAGGCCTGTAGTCAGCCTTTGATAAGAGAGAAAAAAAGCAAAGTAGATAAACGAATTAAAGTTCTCAGCATACAACTTGAACGGCTGGAAATCTCCTCATCAGTTAGCTGAGATACGATTTGTAAACTATTCAGCAACTATCGATCAACCAACAGATAGATAAATATTACCGGGATTTTGGTAACGTAATAATGCTTTAAGGTTTCAGAATAGAATATTCCATTTAAAGTGAACGAGCGAGCAGTCGGACAGGAATGAGATGGAATAAAAAATCAACGGAGAACGAGCAGAGCCTGCAGGTATGATTATCTGCAGGCTTCTTCTTTATTGAGCAGATTTTTAAAGATACACAGCGCAGCAAACAGTAAAAAAGTCATTAATCAGAAGACGTATTCAATTGTTAATAAAACGATACCAGCGTGTTTACTGGAATTTTAAATTCATTTTCCGGATGAGTAAAGATTTTAAGAATCGTAAGGAACTGAGATTGAAAAAAGTCTCCCGCGAACGAAAGGATCTTATCCGTCGGTGTGCTGACAGGGAAAAGGCACGTGAAAAGATCATTGACAAATTAAAGCAACTTTTGAAAGAGATCTAAACAGCTCCATTAGATTCCCTTTCTTATTTGATGGTCCGCTTGGTATACAAATTCTAAACTCTGCTATTCTATACCTAATATCGTGGGATCCCATCCCTGAATACCGCGATTGTTTACCGCAACCACGGAGATCTCTTTTGAAAGATCGGCGTTGCGAATGGTGATCTGTTCCGACCCGGTTTCTGCCGTTTCAATTTGCCCGCTGTGAGTTGTAAAGGTGACCCGGTAATGATCAATATCGTTCTCTTTGGCGTGATCCCAGCTCAGATCTGTACGGTTTCGGCTTCGTTCGCGATGTTCCAGTCCGGTCACTTTGGACGGCGCATTGGAGAGCATCATCAGCGTGGCGGTGGTGGATCGGGCAACTTCTTGCACGAGGTTATGATTTATGGTCTCTAAGCGATCAGTCGTCTGATGATAGTTGGGATTTCCCAAAATAGGGTAGGAGCCGATGCCGCCGATTACATCACCGTATGCATCAAAAAAGACGTGCGCATCGGTATTTCGGTAGTAGCGCGAATCGTAGGTAATCAGGTCGGAAAAGAGGATTGCACCGGAGTGCTGGACATCCCGAATTCCGTAGTTGGAAAACCGGATCGTATTATCCAGCCGGTGATGGCGCGTCCATCCCATCATGTCGTTATTGACTACACCCGCAGCTTCAAGCCCATCTTCACCGGCAACCCGAACAAACTCCCTTGCACCCAGTAAGCCAGATTCTTCGGCCGTGAGTGCGGCAAAAATGATGGTTGCAGGCTGCGGATTTTCAGCCAGTACGCGGGCGGCTTCAAGCAGAACTGCAGTTCCCGTGCTGTTGTCATCTGCACCGGGGCTGCGAAGTACCGAGTCAAAATGAGAGCTGAGAATGTAAACGACTTCAGGATGCTCAGTCCCCTCAAGACGCGCAATAACGTTCGCGGTCTCCACTCCGTCAGCTGGAGTGAACCACTGCAGTTCAGGCTCATATCCAAATGATTTCAGTGTTTCATAAATATATTCCGACGCTTTCTGATTCCCCGGCTGGGTCATATGTTTTGAACCAAAATCGTAGAGGGACTTCTGGTAGTGGTAGAGTCGCGTGATGTTCACCTCTTGCGTGGCGTTTTTCACGTGATCATAAATCGGCTCATACATCTTCGCTGCACGGCTTCGGAGATCCAGCTCATTTTCGAGATTCGTTTTGAGTCGATCTAAAAGTGTTTCATGGCTGATTTTTTCACCAATCCGAATCAGGTAGACGCCCCGTTCAGGTGTGATCGTATTTCCATCCCGCTCAGCAACTACAAGCAGGTGTTTGCCGTCCGGACTCGGCTCCCACTCATACTCCATCGATACGGTTCTGACGGTATTGTTATGAAACAGTCGATAAAATTCTTTCGTGTTCACATCATAAATATGCGAACGCCTGTGACGCGCTTCACCCATCATTCCAAGCACGCGGTTGTCATCAAGGAAATGCGGGAAAAGTTCGTGCTGAATATCATACGAGAGCGGTTCTGCCGTGCCGTCGGCTGTGTGAACCATGTGAATGTCCCAGCTTATTCCCGATCGTACCATGTAGGCCAGCGTGCTACCGTCGGGTGAGAGCGCAGGGTTTTGAACCGGATCTTCCGATGAGATCAGCGTTGTTTGCCGGTAGTCGCTGCCATCAAGATTGACGGTATGGATGTGCGTTTCTCCATCACTCTCCGACATAAACGCGAGACGATTTCCGGAATCTGAAAGTACCGGAGATTGGCCGGCCCAGCCCGAAAGTTCTGAGCCGCTGCCGGTCAACAAGATAATGGCGGGTTCAATATCGAATGAGTGCTGAGTAGCGGCGGGATCAGATGGAAACGATGACTCTGGGTTTTTTGTGGCGATGATTCTTCCATCAGGAAGTGAAATGGGGTTGTCGAAATAGGCATCGCCGGTTGTGATACGCTCAGGGGCACTACCTCTGAGGCTCATCCTGTAGATGTCGCTTCGTCCCGGTTCGGTCGGGTTTAATCCCGCAAAAATCAACGCACCATTCTGCTCAAATGTGATGTTTTGAACGATCAGGCCGCCTGTTGGTAAGGTTTCAGTCTCACCGGTTTCAAGATTGATTAGAATCAGCGTTCGGTTTAGAGCTTCCTCGTATCGCAAAGCATCCCGGGATCTGAATATTGCCGATCGGTCTCTTGCCGCAAAAGCCTCTTCGAGATCCCTCTGTAGCTCTTCAGCTCGTGCTGTTGGCTCGATTCGCTGAAACAGAGCGTGCTGCCCGTCAGGTGAAAAAAGGAGACCGGTGCCTTCGACCGTATGAAGATGTTCTGAACCCTCATCAGTGATCCTGGAGATCTCTGTTCTTTCACCATCTTCTTCCCAGGAGAAGTGCCGGTTATCGGGGCTAAAAACCGGATTGCGTCCATCCACGGCTACAGTGTCAACCCTGTAGATCTCGCCGGTCAGCATCGCAATGTCATCAAAATAGAGAGCGGCGTCCGGACCTTCCATAATGTCAATCATCTTTTCCAGGGCGGCGGGATAATCCCCGGCATCCCATTTCAGGTAGGCGTCGGTAAACGGGTCGGAAAAATAGCTTGCCGCAATTAAAATGAGTGCAAAGAACGAGAGTAGTAAAGAACGAATCAATGTCATGGGAGTCCTTGAAGTTATCATTTAAACATGTTGCCGGCAGAGTAGCCTAAAATAGAAAAAAGTGGATTGATAAAAAGCGCACATGCGGAAGTTGGTGAATGCCCGATAAAAACGCGTCAAATTTAGATTTCAGATTGGGGTTCTTTCAAAATAAACCGTTCAGAAAAACCGGCAAGAAATGCGATCAAAAAATAAGTGTAGTAGCTTGAAGGCTGAAGAGTGAATTCAAGCGGCATCAGACCTATTAAGTTGGATTCAAGCAGAACGAATACAATCAGTGCGGATGCTGCGCCTGCAGCGATTTTTGCAGCTGAAAAAAGGTTGCCGGTGATAAATTCATCCTGATCCACGTCGCCCGAAGTCCTGTGGAATCTCAAAAAGGCGCTAAAAGATGCCCCGAACAGACCAAAAAGTAGAGTTCCGGTCAAAAGAGGAACCAGGTTTATGGATCGGCTGCCATCTGTTTGGGTGATCAGATCTGCACCGGGCAAATACGAGAGGGAGATAAAATAGGCCAAAATAAGCACCACGGCTGCAGATAGAAAGACCAGGCGCGACCGAAGCGATCGCCCCTTTAGACTTTGCAGGTGCCGGTTCTTGCTATACTCTTCGTCACGAATTTGGGTTGCCAAATAGAGTGATCTGTTATCAATTTCTGCACCGCCCGGACTGTTATCGCCAAGAAGTGTTTGAATTGATTTTTTTGCGGGGTCATTCAGCCGTTCAGCCTGGATACGAATACCGGAAGCAGCTTTTGGAACCTGTTTTTCATCCAGGGAAAAGAGCGCCAGTCTTTTGGATGCCTCAAGGCTTTTACGAGCCGCCTCAAACCGTCCTCTGCGCAAGTGCTGTGCCGAAATATTGACGAGTGCACCTGCCTGTTCACCCCATGCGGGAATGGAGCCGTCTTCAAGCAGATTGGTACGTATGGCAAACTCCAGTTCAGCACTGTGCGATTGAAGATCACCCTGAAGACGCTCGAAGAGTGTGCTGTTGACAGGCTGCTCGGGATCAACAGACAGCGCCGCTTTTTCCGCAGGCTCGCGCGTGAATTCAGGGTGAGATTCTTCAGGATATTTGAGCTTACTTACGAGCCTCTTTTCCGATTCATTGGTGAGAAGTTCAGCGGCCCTCCGGGGTGTGAGCCACATCACCTCAATATATTCGGGAAGTTTAAACTGGCGGGCGTTGGCTTTCACCTGCAGGTGCCAGTAGATCACAAATTGGGGAGGGTCCCATTCCGGGTAAAAAAGAGTATCGGCTGACTGCATCTTTTCGACTTCCGTACCCACAAGCAGCCCGATTTTTTCGAGACGAGTCGCTTGTCGAAGTTCAGGGCCATCCGCCTGAAGTACGGGCAGAGACCACCCGCGCCCATTGTTTTTATTCCGGACAATAGAGATTGTCTGCTGTCCGGAATGGTGCTTCCAAACGATGCCTCCCATTGTAGATGATGGTGTGTTATCCATTAACCAAACTTATTCTTGGATATGTTGCCCCGAAACCCAGCCTTTTAACTTTACCTCCACATTATACCAACCGTTCTGCTCATTCAAAATAGTAACTTCCGTATTTCTTGACAGTGGTTCAGCAATTTTTTGATTGTTTGCTGAGGGCCCCGAGCGTATGTTCAGAGCAGATGCGGTAACGGTCCCCTTTCTTTTCTTTGAATCTTCCTCTTCCCATTCAGCCTCTTTGCGGTCTGAATGGAGCAGCCGCTCACGAAGCTTATCGAGCGGGAAAGCGGGGCCGGGATCACATTTTCTGCCGGGTGAGATCTCCTCATGTCCTAAAATGTACCGAATATTATACTGTTTCATGAGCTCATTACAGAGTTGAAAAACAGCCGTAATCTGTTTCTCACTGTATACGTGCCACCAATCCGGTTTCGACTCATTTCGGTGTTTGGCTTGAATAACTTCGTCTTCGGTAAACGTTTTGCCAAACCACGACCGCCAGGTTGACCCGCTTTTTTCGAGCCGTCCGGCATTTACGATCTCTATACCGATTGAGTAGGGGTTGAGCCCGTCACGATCAAGCCAGGAACTTTTACCCGCATGCCACCCGATTTGGTTGAACGGGATAAGCTGCGTTATTTCTCCCTCTTCACCAACAACGACGTGTGCGGATGCTTTAACTCCGGGATCTTTAAACGTGTTGATGGCCGAGTCGAGACTGGGGCCGGCCGTGTAGTGAATGACAATAGTGTCTGGCAGGCCCGGTTTACATTCGCCGCTCGTTTTATCAATCTCTAAAAATCTTGCGATGGTTTCATCAATTTTATGATTGGTTATCTTCATGGTTCTCCCCGTTTTATTATAAGTTTAAAAGATGTATGGTTGTCTGATTACTAATTCGTCAATGAGTGAATCTACTAATTCGTATTAAATCAAAAAACAGTTAAAAATCTATATATGGCTTAAGATTTTTTCTCCTCTCCGGAGGAGGCAGTCCCAAAGCGTCTGCCGCAGGCAGAGCAGCGACGGGACAGAGGTGGGTCCCATTACGTTGAGATGGATCAAATTCGATTTTTGTTTCACGGCTTCATTGAACACACCCCTGAATCCAAAACGTACGCTTCGCGATGGTTTGTGTTTCTATCCCTCTCTCGAGAGGTGTGAGGAAATTCTTAATCCAAGATATCGGCCATTTATTTTTACCACTAATGCACAAAGCAACGAGGGTACACGAAGTATAATAAGATCAAAATACTAGCCTTCGTGATGCTTAGTGTCATCGTGACTTCGTGGCCAATTAAAAGGAGTGTTTTAAATACTTGAATATTTATTTCCTCACAGCCTCTCGAGAGGGGACTTCGAACTCCTTAACATGTATCATATAAGTGACGTAATACCGGTATACACGGCACTTCTGACGCTTGAAAATGACGATAAGTCACATACACTATTCGATTTATAGGATAACCCGGGCCTATTTACAGGCAATCTAAGAAACAATTAAATCCATAACTCCCATTGAAACATGGTACCTTTAGAGTCGGATT